>JALORV010000089.1 GCA_025458735.1 Burkholderiaceae bacterium
GGCAGTTCGAACTCCGAGCCCGGCACCTCGACCATCTTCATGCTGCCGCTCACCGCGTCCTTCTGCCACTCGACACGGGCGGCGACCAGCGCGCGCACGTTGCCCTTGTCGTCGCCGACGAAGCGCTTGGTGGTCACGGCCCAGTCGCGCTCGACGCCCTCTTCATGGGAACTGGAGGTGCGCAGCTTGACCGGCCAGTACGGCCATGTGAGTTCCTTGTTCTCGCGCGCCGGCGGCTGCGGCAGCAGTTCGAACTGGGTCACCGACTTCGCGCCATGACGGTTCGACGTGCCGACGCAGTCCGACCCGGTGTCGCCGCCGCCGATGACGACCACATGCTTGCCGGTGGCGAGGATCTGCTGGCCGAGCTTGTCGCCGGCGACGATCCGATTCTGCTGCGGCAGGAATTCCATGGCGAAGTGAACGCCCTTGAGCTCACGCCCCGGCACCGGCAGGTCGCGCGACTGCTCGGACCCGCCGGCCAGCACCACGGCATCGAAGTCCTCGAGCAGGCGCGCGGGGTCGATCGTCTCTCTCGCCCAGTTGGTGATGCCGTGGCCGAGTTCGCCCTTGCTGACCAGCACACCGGGCCGGAAGGTGACTCCCTCGGCCTGCATCTGCGCGATGCGCCGGTCGATGTGGGACTTTTCCATCTTGAAGTCCGGGATGCCATAGCGCAGCAGGCCACCGATGCGGTCGTTCTTCTCGAACACGGTAACCGCGTGGCCGGCCCGCGCCAGCTGCTGCGCAGCGGCCAGTCCGGCCGGGCCGCTGCCGACGATGGCGACGCGCTTGCCGCTGGCCGTCGCCGGCGGCTGCGGCACGACCCACCCCTCTTCCCAGCCCTTGTCGATGATCTTGTGCTCGATCGACTTGATGCCGACTGGAGCATCGTCGAGGTTGAGCGTGCACGCCGCCTCGCACGGCGCCGGGCACACGCGGCCGGTGAACTCCGGGAAGTTGTTGGTGCTGTGCAGGACATCGAGCGCCGTCTTCCAGTCGTGCCGGTACACGAGGTCGTTGAAGTCCGGAATGATGTTGTTGACCGGGCAGCCGTTGTTGCAGAAGGGAATGCCACAGTCCATGCAGCGCGCGCCCTGGATGGCCGCCTGTTCATCGCTCAGGTGAACGACGAACTCGCGCCAGTGCTGCCGGCGTGCCTGCGGCGCCTCTGCGGCCTCTTCGAGCCGCTGGTATTCCATGAAACCCGTGACCTTGCCCATGATCGTCTTTCGCCCGTTGATGCTGCCCGTCTGCCGTGTTGGTCGATTCCGCCCGGCGATCCCACCGGTTCATTCCGCCCTCTGATCCCGCGGGCTAGGCCCGCCCGCCGCTGTCGCGCGCACGGTTCCGCGGCGCGCGCCTCAGGAACTCACCCAGGCCCGCCTCGTTCCGGGCCTCGCCGTGGTGCAGCCACCGCCACCCCAGTGCCGCGTTGATGTGGGCGCCGACCACGGCACCCACCAGCAGCGTGCCCCCGAGCCAATGCAGCACATCCGGCACCGGTCCCTGCGTATGCAGCCACATGTACAACGGCACCGACAGGGTCGCGAGCAGCACCATCGCCGGCACCACCCACGGCAGGGCGAGGACAACGGCGGCGATGGCGACCGATGTACGCAAGCCCTCCGGAGTACCGCGCAGGTGCCACAGCAGCAGCGCCAGCGGCAGGCTCAGCAGCAGCCCCGGCAGCCAGTCGCGCCAGCCGGCAGGCCACAGTGACCGCGGCGCGCTCATCGGCAGGCACTCTCACGCCGCCAGTCGCTCGGCCGCTGCCGGCCGCGGCGCCATCTGCTTCAACGCGCGCCGGTACTCGTGCGGGAAGACTTTCACGAAGCGCGTGCGCATGCCGGCCCAGTTGTCGAGCAACATGCGCGCCCGCAGGCTGCCGGTATAACGGAAGTGGCTTTCGATCAGCCCGCGCAGAATGAACTCGTCGGTCTCGCCGAGGTGCCAGACCGCCTCCTCGACCTTCTGCTCCTGCTCGGCGGAAGGCAGCACCGGTTCCAGATCGCACATGGCCTGGTTGCAGCGGCTTGCAAAATCGCCGGACTCGTCGAACACGTAGGCGATGCCGCCGGACATGCCGGCCGCGAAGTTGCGGCCGGTCGCGCCGAGCACGACCACGGTGCCCTTCGTCATGTACTCGCAGCCGTGATCGCCCGTGCCCTCGACCACCGCCGTGGCACCGGAATTGCGCACGGCAAAGCGCTCGCCGGCCACGCCGTTGAAATAGGCCTCGCCGGCAATGGCGCCATACAGCACCGTGTTGCCGACGATGATGTTCTCGGTGCCGGTGCCGCGGAAGTCGTTCGGGCAGCGCACGATCACGCGCCCGCCGGACAGACCCTTGCCGGTGTAGTCATTGGCATCGCCGACCAGGTCGAGCGTGATGCCGCGCGCCAGGAAGGCGCCGAAGCTCTGGCCGGCGGTGCCGGTGAGCTGGATGTGGATCGTGTCGTCCGGCAGTCCTTCGTGGCCGAATCGGCGCGCGACCTCCGACGACAGCAGGGTGCCGACGGTGCGGTTGATGTTGCGGATCGGCGAGATGAAGCTGACGCGCTCGCCCTTCTCGAGCGCGGGCCGGCTCTGTTCGATCAGCTTGTGGTCGAGCGCGCGCGCCAGCCCGTGGTCCTGGGTCTCGACCACGCGGCGCGCGACGTCGGCCGGCATCGGCGGCTGGTAGAAGATGCGGCTGAAGTCGAGCCCCTTCGCCTTCCAGTGCTCGATGCCCTTCTTGGTCTCCAGCAGGTCCGCGCGGCCGATCAGCTCGTCGAAGCGGCGGATGCCGAGCTGCGCCATGATCTCGCGCACTTCCTCGGCGACGAAGAAGAAGTAGTTGACGACGTGCTCGGGCTGCCCCTTGAACTTGGCACGCAGCACCGGATCCTGTGTCGCGACGCCGACCGGGCAGGTGTTGAGGTGGCACTTGCGCATCATGATGCAGCCGGCCACCACCAGCGGCGCGGTGGCGAAGCCGAACTCGTCGGCGCCGAGCAGCGCGCCGATGACGACATCGCGGCCGGTCTTCATCTGGCCGTCGACCTGCACTGCGATGCGGCCGCGCAGCCGGTTCAGTACCAGCGTCTGCTGCGTCTCCGCGAGCCCGAGCTCCCACGGCGTGCCGGCGTGCTTGATCGACGACACCGGCGAGGCGCCGGTGCCGCCGTCGTGGCCGGCGATCGTCACGTGATCGGCCTTGGCCTTCGCGACGCCCGCCGCCACCGTGCCGACACCGACTTCCGACACCAGCTTGACGCTGATCGAGGCCTGCGGATTGGCGTTCTTCAGATCGTGGATCAGCTGCGCCAGGTCCTCGATGGAGTAGATGTCGTGGTGCGGCGGGGGCGAGATCAGTCCCACGCCCGGGACCGAGAACCGCAGCATCGCGATGTATTCGCTGACCTTGTGGCCGGGCAGCTGGCCGCCTTCGCCGGGCTTGGCGCCCTGCGCCATCTTGATCTGGATCTGGTCGGCGCTGACCAGGTACTCGGTGGTGACGCCGAAGCGGCCGGAGGCCACCTGCTTGATGCGCGAACGCAGCGAGTCGCCGGCCTGCAGCGGGATGTCCGCTTCGACGCGGTCGCGGCCGAGCACCGAAGCGAGGGTCGCGCCATCGCCGATCGGCACGCCGCGCAGTTCGTTGCGGTAGCGCGCCGGATCCTCGCCGCCTTCGCCGGTGTTGCTCTTGCCGCCGATGCGGTTCATGGCCACCGCCAGCGTCGAGTGCGCCTCGGTCGAGATCGACCCGAGCGACATGGCGCCGGTGGCGAAGCGCCGCACGATGTCCTTCGTGGGCTCGACCTCGTCGAGCGCAATCGCCCGGGCCGGGTCCAGCCGGAACTCGAACAGGCCCCTCAGCGTCATCTGGCGGCGGCTCTGGTCGTTGATCAGCTGCGCGTACTCCTTGTAGGTCTGATAGGACGCGGCGCGCGTCGAGTGCTGCAGCTTGGCGATCGCGTCGGGCGTCCACATGTGCTCCTCGCCGCGGACGCGCCACTGGTATTCGCCGCCGGCGTCGAGCATGTGGGCCAGCACCGGGTCGTCGGAGAAGGCGGCCCGATGCGTGCGCAGCGCCTCTTCCATCACCTCGAACAGCCCGACGCCGCCGACCTTGCTCGCGGTGCCGCGGAAGTACTTGTCGACCAGTTCCCGGCCGAGTCCGACCGCCTCGAAGATCTGCGCGCCGCAGTAGGACATGTAGGTGCTGATGCCCATTTTCGACATGACCTTGTTCAGGCCCTTGCCGACCGCCTTGATGTAGTTCCTGATCGCCTTGTCGGGATCGGCGGGATGAAGCGCGGCCAGCGACTCGAGCGCAAGGTAGGGATGCACCGCCTCGGCGCCGTAGCCGGCCAGCAGCGCGAAGTGATGCACCTCGCGCGCCGAGCCGGTCTCGACCACCAGTCCGGTCGAGGTGCGCATGCCCTCGGCAATCAGGTGCTGGTGCACGGCGCTGGTGGCGAGCAGCGCCGGGATCGCGACCTGCCCGGCGTCCAGGGCACGGTCGGTGATGATCAGGATGTTGTAGCCGGCCCGCACCGCGTCGACCGCCTGCGCGGCGAGCGACGCAAGGCGTGCCTCGACACCTTCCTTGCCCCACGCCAGCGGGTAGCAGATGTCGAGTTCGAAGCCGCGGAACTTGTTCGACGAGTAGTTCTCGATCGCGCGGATCTTGGCCATGTCGGCGAAGTCGAGCACCGGCTGGCTGACTTCCAGCCGCATGGCCGGGTTGATGTTGTTGATGTCGAGCAGGTTCGGCTTCGGCCCGATGAAGCTCACCAGCGACATCACCAGCTGCTCGCGGATCGGGTCGATCGGCGGATTGGTCACCTGCGCGAACAGCTGCTTGAAGTAGCTGTAAAGCGGCTTGGCACGGTCCGACAGCACCGGCAGCGCCGCGTCGTTGCCCATCGAGCCGATCGCCTCCTCGGCCTGCAGCGCCATCGGCTCCATCAGCAGCCGGACGTCCTCCTGCGTGTAGCCGAA
>JALORV010000465.1 GCA_025458735.1 Burkholderiaceae bacterium
CACCACCACCACGAATCCGGCGGAGCCCCACAGGCGCAGGCGGCCATAGCGCCGGGCCGCATCGTCGGCCCCGCGCATGCGCGCAGAGGCCAGCGCTTCGGCAATCGGCATCTGCGCGGTCTGGAACAGGTTGACCAGCAGCATCACGCCGAACACGAAGGCAAAGCCGCCCGGCACGAACAGCAGGCCGAACGACATCGTCAGGGCAATCGCGGTACCGCGCAGGATCGCCGTGCGACGGGACGCGTGGTCGGCAAGGTAGCCCCACAGGTTCGGGCCGATGACGCGCATCCCCTGTCCGAGGGCCACCAGCAGTCCGATCTCGAAGGCGCCGAGCCCGCGTGCCTGGAAGTACAGCGGCAGGTAGGGCGCCAGCAGGCCCGCCAGGCCGAAGTAGGCCGCGAACAGCGCGCCGAGCCGCCACGCCGACGGATCGACGGTCGCTCTCGCCATCAGGCGGATGCAGAACGCGCCGGCAGCGGGGCGATGTCGTGGCGCACGTCGGCGTTCTGCGCGCGATGCATCAGCGCGTGGTCCATGATCACCAGCGCCAGCATCGCCTCGGCGATCGGCGTGGCGCGGATGCCGACGCAGGGATCGTGCCGTCCGTGCGTTTCCACCGTGGTGGCCGTGCCGTCCCGCGTAATCGAGCGGCGCGGCAGCCGCACGCTCGAGGTCGGCTTGATCGCGATCGAGACCTCGATGTCCTGCCCGCTCGAGATGCCGCCGAGCACTCCGCCCGCGTTGTTGCCGATGAAGCCGTCGGGCATCAGTTCGTCGCCATGCTGCGAGCCGAGCTGCGTGACGGACCCGAAGCCGGCGCCGATCTCGACGCCCTTGACGGCGTTGATGCCCATCATCGCGTAGGCGATGTCGGCATCGAGCTTGTCGAACAGCGGCGCGCCGAGCCCGACCGGGACATTGGCCGCCGTGACGCGCAGCCGCGCTCCGACCGAGTCACCGCTGCGCCGCAACTGGTCGATCGCCATTTCGAGGTCCGGCACCAGGGCCGCGTTGGGCGCGAAGAAGGGGTTGCGCTCGGCCTCCTCCCACGAGACGAACGGAATGACGATGCCGCCGATCTGCTGCATGCAGCCGCGCACGCGCGTGCCGTAACGCGCCAGCAGCCATTTCTTCGCCACCGCGCCGGCCGCCACCATCGGCGCCGTCAGCCGCGCCGAGGAACGCCCGCCGCCGCGCGGATCGCGCAGTCCGTACTTCCGCCAGTAGGTGTAGTCCGCGTGTCCCGGACGGAAGGTGTCGGCCAGTTCCGAGTAGTCCTTGCTGCGCGCATCCTCGTTGCGGATCAGCAGTGCGATCGGCGTGCCGGTGGTCACGCCCTCGTGCACGCCGGACAGGATCTCGACGCGGTCGGATTCGCGCCGCTGCGTCACGTGGCGCGAGGTGCCGGGCCGGCGCCGGTCGAGATCGTGCTGCAGGTCCTCGGCCGCCCGGAACCGCGCGTTGCGACCCGCCGATTGTAAGTGCGGCCCAGTGGCTCAGAGAAAGCGGTCGCCGATGCGCACGCTCGGCGCGTGGCCGACGTAATGGATCGAGCGGTCCAGCCAGTCGATCGCCGCCTCCCGGCCGAGCGCATGCAGCTGCTCGAGGAAGCTGCGCGACGTCACCGACTTGGTGGCCGCGCCGAGGCGGGCAAGCTGCTGCTCGGCCTCGATCATGTGCAGGTTGATGCGCTTGTACTGGCTGGGGTCGACGCGGTGCTCGTCGAGCAGGCGCTGCACGAAGGCGATCGCGCGCAGCTCGTGCAGCAGCGAGGCGTTGAAACTGATCTCGTTGATGCGCTCGAGGATCTCGTGCGGCCGGTCGGGCACGTCGTCGCGCCGCAACGGGTTGATCTGCACCAGCAGCAGGTCGGCGGTGCGTACCGCATAGAACAGCGGATATAGCGCCGGGTTGCCCATGTAGCCGCCATCCCAGTAGGCCTCGCCGTCGATCTCGACCGCGCGAAACGTCATCGGCAGCGCGGCCGAGGCGAGCAGCATGTCGCAGGTGAGCTCATGCTCGCGGAAGACCCGCGCGCGCCCCGTGCGCACATTGGTTGCGCATACGAAGAGCTTGCACGGCGCACGGGCGCGCAGCGCGTCGAAGTCCACCAGCGGCGCCAGCAGGTCCCGCAGCGGGTTGTAGTCGAAGGGATTGACCTGGTAGGGCGAGACGAAGCGCGACCAGACGTCGCTCCAGGCCGTCGCGCCCTGTCCCAGGCTGGCCAGCAGCCATTCGGGCGCAAAGGCACCGGGCAGCGCGGCCACACCCTGCCAGAAGCGATGAAGATGCTCGCGTGCCGCCTCGCGGGGATCGGCCCGCCGGCCCTTGCCGCGCCGCCAGCCCTCGGCCAGCACCACGGCATTCATCGCTCCGGCGCTGGCGCCGGTGATGCCTTCGAACTCCAGCCGGCCGTCTTCCAGCAGTGCGTCCAGCACGCCCCAGGTGAAGGCGCCGTGAGCGCCACCGCCCTGCAGCGCGAGCGCGACCGGCAGCCGCGGAGGCTTGGCCGACGGCCCACGCTTCGCCGCCCGCGGCCCGGGTTTGCGCGCTGCCATCAGCGCTCCTCCCCGCGCAGGGCCGCGACGCGCTCCATCAGGCGCTCGGGGGTGACTTCATCCGGCGCCAGCGGCTCGCCCACCACCAGTTCCAGCTGCGAGCGCAGCCCGCGCCGCAGACGCGCTTCGACCGGGCGCGAGAACGCGGCGCCGCCGTAGCGGGAGAAAAACGAGCCCCACAGCCCGCGCAGCGCCATCGGATACACCGGACACCAGGTCGCCCTCTGCCAGTGCGGCATCGATGCGTTCATTGGCACGCGCAAGCATCGCCGCGTCTTCGCGCGCCGGCGCAATCGCAATAGCGCGGGCGTGCTTGAAGAACGCATTGAGCAGCGGCACCTTGAAGATGCGGTGATCCATAACGAAACGGATCGGGCGCGGGCTCTCGCCCATGATCACCACGGCATCGACGAAGCTCACGTGGTTGCAGGCCAGCACGGCGGCACCCTGCTCCGGAATCGCGCCACGGCGGCGTTCATCAGCGCGGTCACCAGGAACAGTTCCGGAATCGTCAGCCCGGACTTCAGCAGCAGCGCCGCCATGATCGAGGCGACCACCATGAAAACGGCATTCAGGATGTTGTTGGCGGCGACGATGCGCGCGACGCGGCGGCGATCGGAGCGCGTCTGGATCAGGGCGTAAAGCGGCACCGAGTAGAGGCCGGAGAACAGTGCGAGCAACGCCAGGTCGGCCACGATGCGCCAGGCGCCCGGCGCCGCGAGGAACTGCCGCAGTCCGCCGGCCTGCATCGGCGAGAACGCGACCGACGCGAAGTACAGGTCGAGCGCGAACACCGTCATGCCGATCGATCCCAGCGGCACCAGGCCGATCTCGACGCGCCGCTTCGACAGCCGCTCGCAGGCCAGCGAGCCGATGCCGACACCGATCGAGAACACCGCCAGCAGGAAGGTCACGACCGCCTCGGTGCCGCCCAGGCTCTCGCGCGCATACGGCGTGAAGCTGGTCAGGAACACCGAGCCGAAGAACCACAGCCATGAGATGCCGATGATCGAGTTGAACACCGCCGCGTCGCGGTGGGCGATCTGCAGGTTGCGCCAGGTCTCGCTGAAAGGATTCCAGTTGATCGCCAGCCCAGGGTCGGCCGCCGGCGAGTGCGGCACGAACTGCGCCGCCACACGGCCGGCCAGCGCCAGCACGATCACCACGGCCGCCGTCGCCAGCGCCCCGTGCTCGCCGAGCCGGTCGATCAGCAGGCCGCCGCCGATGGTGCCGAGCAGGATGGCGACGAAGGTGCCCATCTCGACCATGCCGTTGCCGCCGGTCACTTCGTGTGTGTCGAGATGCTGCGGCAGGTAGGCGTACTTGACCGGACCGAACAGGGTCGACTGCAGGCCCAGCAGAAACACCCCCGCGTATGCCAGCCATGGCGACTGCAACGCCAGCCCGGCGCCGCCGATCAGCATGACGACGATCTCGGCGTCCTTGACGCGCCGGATGAACCGCGACTTCTCGAGCTTGTCGGCGAGCTGCCCGCTGGTGGCCGAGAACAGCACGAACGGCGCAATGAACAACGCCCCGATCAGGAAGCCGGCGATGCGCGGTTCCACGTTGCCCCAGCGCGCGGCCGCGTAGGTGGCCAGCAGCGTGAAGGCGAACTTGTAGATGTTGTCATTGGCGGCCCCGAGGAACTGCACCCAGAACAGCGGCGCAAAGCGACGCT
>JALORV010000090.1 GCA_025458735.1 Burkholderiaceae bacterium
ACCCTGTTGCGTGCCCCGGGCGACCGCGTGGCCGCGGGCGATGCCGTAGCGCTCGTCGGGAATACCGGCGGCAGCGAAACCCCCGGCCTATACTTCGAACTCCGTTTCCAGGGGCGCCCTTTTGACCCGCTCAGCTGGGTGGCGGCGCGCTAAGGTCCGGCCAGGGGTGAGCTAAGGTGCGCTTAAGTCCGCGCGGGTAGCGTCGCGGTTTCGGCTTTCGGAGGTGGCATGGCTGGCAGGCTACGCAGTGTTGGACTGATCGGGACCGGCGCGATCGCCGGCGTTCTGGTCAGCCTCGGGATCTCCGCCTACGCATTCCGCGATACGCGCGGCCAGATCCCGCTGGAGGAGATCCGCCAGTTCACCGAGGTCTTCGGCGCGGTCAAGCAGAACTACGTCGAGCCGGTCGACGACAAGAAGCTGATGCAGGAGGCGATCTCGGGCATGCTGGCCGGGCTCGATCCGCATTCCGCCTTCCTCGACGCCGACGCCTTCAAGGACATGCAGTCGAGCACGCAGGGCGAGTTCGGCGGACTCGGCATCGAAGTCGGCGCCGAGGACGGCATCATCAAGGTCATCGCCCCGATCGACGACACGCCGGCCGCGCGTGCCGGCGTCAAGGCGGGCGACCTGATCATCAAGATCGACGACAAGGTCACGCGCGGCATGACGCTGCCCGAGGCGGTCAAGCTGATGCGCGGCAAGCCGCGCACGCCGATCACGCTGTCGATCGCGCGCAAGGGCGAGGACAAGCCGCTCGAGTTCCGCCTGATGCGCGACGTCATCCGCGTGCAGTCGGTGCGCGCCAAGATGATCGAGCCCGGTTACGGCTTCGTTCGCATCGCCCAGTTCCAGGAGCGCACCGTCGACGACCTCGTCAAGCAGATCAACGAGCTCTACAAGCAGGCCCCGCTGAAGGGGCTGGTGCTCGACCTGCGCAACGATCCCGGCGGCCTGCTGCATTCGGCGGTCGGCGTTTCGGCCGCCTTCCTGCCGCCGCGCGCGCTGGTGGTTTCCACCGATGGCCGCAACGAGGATGCGCGCCGCCGCTTCGTCGCCGCCCCGGAGGACTACCTGCGCGGCCGTGGCGAGGACATGCTGCAGAAGCTGCCGCCGCAGATCAAGAACGTGCCGATGGTCGTGCTGGTCAATGGCGCCTCTGCTTCCGCTTCCGAGATCGTGGCCGGCGCGCTGCAGGATCACAAGCGAGCCAGCGTGCTCGGGACGCCGACCTTCGGCAAGGGCTCGGTGCAGACCATCATTCCATTGCGGCTCGACGGTGCCGGACCGGCCGCGATCAAGCTGACCACCGCGCGCTACTACACGCCGAGCGGCCGCTCGATCCAGGCCAAGGGCATCGTCCCCGATTTCGCGGTCGAAGACACGCCGGAAGGCAATTTCTCCGGCTTCAACGTGCGCGAGGCCGACCTGATGCGGCATCTGGAAGGCAGCAAGGGTGAAGACGCCGCGCGGCGGGCCACCCCAGCGCCGGGCGCGGCGACACCCCCGGCCGCCGAGCCCGCGAACGCCAGCAAGGCCCCCACCCGCCGCTACGAATTCGGCAGCAGCGAGGATTTCCAGTTGCAGCAGGCAATGAACCACCTGAAGGGCAAGCCGGTCGACGTGACCAAGCCCAAGGGCGACAACGTCGCCAAGGCCGCGCGCTAACCGGGCTGCATGACTCGTGCGACGGGCCGCAGCCGCGGCCCGTTTGCTTTTGGAACGCCGTGACCGACGACGAACTGCTGCGCTACTCGCGCCACATCCTGCTCAACGAGATCGGGATCGAAGGCCAGCAGCGGCTGCGGCAGTCGCACGCACTCGTCATCGGCGCCGGCGGACTCGGTTCGCCTGCCGCCCTGTACCTGGCCGCAGCCGGCATCGGCACGCTGACGCTGGTCGATGGCGACCGCGTCGACCTGACCAACCTGCAGCGGCAGATCCTGCACACGACCGACCGCATCGGTCAGATGAAAGCGGCCTCCGGCAAGCGTGCGCTGGCAGCCATCAACGCCGACGTCCAGGTCAATGCCGTCGAGGAACGCGCCGATGCTGCCGCGCTCGACACACTGGTCAGCCGGGCCACCATCGTGCTCGACTGCTCGGACAACTTCGCCACGCGCCATGCGTTGAACCGCGCCTGCGTCGCGCACCGGCGTCCGCTGGTGGCCGGGGCCGCCATCCGCTTCGACGGCCAGCTGGCTGCCTTCGATCTGCGGGACACCGCGTCGCCCTGCTACGCGTGCCTGTTCCCGCCGGGTGACGGCGAAGACGAGCTGTGCTCGACCATGGGCGTGTTCGCGCCACTGACCGGCATCATCGGCACGCTGCAGGCTGCCGAGGCGCTCAAGCTCGCCGCCGGCATCGGCGAGTCGCTGGTCGGGCGGCTGCTGATGCTGGATGCCCTTTCGATGCGCTGGCATTCGGTACGCGTGCCGCGCGATCCGGACTGCCCCGTGTGCGCACGGCGCTGAGCCCGTGAGCGGGCGCCATCTGGCACTGATCGTCCTGCTCGCGGCGATCTGGGGCGGCGCCTTCACCCTGATCCGCAACGCGGTGCCGGCACTCGGGCCGATCAGCCTGTCGGCGCTGCGGCTGGCGGTAGCCGCGCTGCTGATGATCGGCTTCCTGCACGCCACCGGGCGCCGCGTCGAGTGGCGTGCTGACTGGCGTGCGATCGGCGTGGTCGGCATCTTCGGCGCCGCACTGCCGTTCCCGCTGTTCTCCTTCGCGGCCACCGAACTGCCGGCCGGCGTGCTGGCGATCATCAATGCCACCGTTCCGCTCTGGGGGGCGGTGGTCGCACGCCTCTGGCTGGGTGACCGGCTATCGCCGATCGGTCTGCTCGGTCTCGCACTCGGCCTGGCCGGCGTCGTGGCGCTCAGCGATGGAGCCGTGCCTGCGAGCTCCGGGGCGCGCGTGGCGCTGGCAGCGGGACTGGCGGCGTCGCTGTGCTTCGCGCTGGGCGGCGTCGCCACCAAGGCGCTCGGCGCCCGCGTGCCGGCCGCTTCGCTGGCCACGGCGGTGCTGATCGTGGGGGCAATTTTCAACGTGCCGCTGGCGGCAGTCTTTCCGCCGCGCGAGCTGACATTGTTCGCGCTCGTGAACGCCCTGCTGCTGGCGGTGCTGGCGTCGGCCCTGGGGACCGCGCTTTACCTGCGCCTGATCCAGCAGATCGGGCCAACGCGATCGATGACGGTGACCTTCCTGATTCCCGTGTTCGGCATCCTCTGGAGCGCCTGGCTGCTCGACGAACCGGTCACCACCA
This sequence comes from Burkholderiaceae bacterium, assembly GCA_025458735.1. The sequence continues at coordinate 3,269 of JALORV010000090.1, forward strand.
CCATGCTCGCAGCGTGCGGAGTGATCCTGGCCGGCACCGCGCTGGTGATCCTCGGCCAGCGCAGCGCATTGCGGCCGGGCGCCGACCGCGAGTAGAAAGACCGGGCTGCGGCTAAGGAGAGACCAGCAGCGGCAGCTGGGTCTCGAGCGCTTCGTTCGGGGGGCGGCGGAAGCCGCCCTTGGCAAAGCGGTGCCAGCGCCCGATCACGAAGGCGACGACGAGCCCGGCCCGCGCGGCGGCATCGAAATTCTCCGGCACCTCGCGCTCGCTGGCCGCCACCCGGAAGCTCTGCTTGAGCGAAGCCTCGATGCGCTCGAGCAGCTGGTTGATGCGCTCCTGCAGCCGCTCGTGCTCGTTCACCAGTGCATCGCCGATCAGCACCCGCGTCATGCCCTTGTTGGTCTGCGAGAACTCCAGCAGCATGGAAACGATGGCCTTCACCTGGCGCAGGCCGGAGGCCTCGCGCCCGCTGATCTCGTTGATCAGGCCGAATATGGTGGTCTCGATGAACTCGATCAGGCCCTCGAACATCTGGGCCTTGCTCGCGAAGTGCCGATACAGCGCGGCCTCGGACACGCCGAGCCGCGCAGCCAGCGCCGCGGTCGTCACCTTCTCGCCTTTGGGGTCCTCGAGCATCGCGGCCAGCGTCTGCAGGATCTGCAGCTTGCGCGCGCCGGGCTTGCGCGGACTGGCGGTCAGGCTGGCGGTCTCCATGGCATCAGCGGACGAGGTCGGCGGTGGCGGGATGGTCCGCCGGCGCCGGCGAACGTGAAGACATACTATCCCAGAAGCCCGCAGCCGCGAACCATCTTCCGGATTACCGGTCGGCTCTCAGCCGCACGAAATGCGGCGCTGGAACGGGCCTTACCGAACGATCGCCGGCATCAGCGCAGGTCGCAGAAGCAGTACGACCAGGTCCGCAGCGGCTGATCCTTGCCATCGAGCAGCAGTCGCAGTTCGCGCGGTGCGGTCGGTGTCAGCGTACCGGCAAGCGCGCGGGCGAGGCCATCCCAGCCGAACTCGTCCCGCAGCGCCGCGCCGATCTGCCCGAAGAACAGCGCCAGATAGCGGTCGAGGCCGCGCGGGGCGTGCTCGAAGTACTCGACCCGATAGCCCTCGCCCAGCGACGCGCGCCGTGCCGCCGCCTTGATCGCGTCGTCCAGCCCGCCGAGTCCGTCGACCAGGCCGCGCTCGCGGGCCTGGGCGCCGGTCCAGACCCGACCCTGGGCGACCTCGTTGATCTTCTCCGGCGTCGACTTGCGCTGCTTCGCCACGACGTCGAGAAACTCGCGATAGGTGTGGCCGATGCCCGCCTCCACCACCGCAGCCAGCCGCTTGTCGAGCGGACGCGCGAGGTCGGTCGCTTCCGCGATCCAGGTGGTGCCGACCCCGGCCGTTGCGACCCCGACCTTCTCGGCCGTGCCGGCAAAGTTGGGTATCAGCGCAAACACGCCGATCGAGCCGGTAATGGTGGCGGCATCGGCCACCACTTCATCTCCGCCCATCGCGATCCAGTAACCACCGGAGGCCGCCACGTCGCCCATCGACACCACGACCGGCTTGCCGGCCTTGCGCGTCAGCGCGAGCTGTTCCCTGATCAGTTCCGAGGCCGAGGCACTGCCGCCCGGCGAATCGACGCGTACCACCAGCGCCTTGACGTCGTCGTCCTGGCGCGCCCGCTGCACGAGTTCCGACGACGATCTCGCCCTGCGCCACGATGACCGCGACGGCGTTGCCGCTGCCCGGCTGGTCCACGTAGCGCAGATAGGCATACATCGAGATCTGGCGGAAGGTCTCGTCGTCTTCGGCCGCCGGCGGCGCTCCGCGCTCGCGCAGCAGCGCGCGGAACTCGTCGCGCCGCTTGAGCCCGTCGACCAGCCGCTCCTTCTGCACCAGCAGCGCGATGTCGCCACCGGTGCCCTGCAGGCGCTGCGGCAGTTCATTGATCGCGGTGGTGATGCTGCCGGCACCGAGCTTGCGCAGGCGCTCGACATCCGTAAGCCAGGTCGACCACAGCCCGTTCAGCAGGACCGTGTCGGCTTCCTGCGCTTCCGGCGAAGGTCCGGTGCGCGTGAACGGCTCCCCGAAACTCTTGTAGCGGCCGGCCTGGAAGGTGGTCACCGACACGCCGAGCTTTTCGAGCAGCCCCTTGTAGTAGCCGCGCGCGCCACCGAGGCCGCGGATCAGCAGGCTGCCGGACGGATGCAGGAACACCTCGTCGGCATGCGCCGCGAGGAAGTACTGCCCCTGCGAGTACGACTCGCCCCAGGCAATCACCGGCTTGCCGGCGCCGCGCACGCGCTCAACGGCGGCCCCGATCTCGCGCAGCGTGGCGAGCCCGGCGCTGCCCATGTCGTCCAGCACGAGCACCACGCGGGTGATCTGCGGATCGCGCGCCGCGCCCTCGAGCACCGCAAGGATGTCGCGCAGCCGGGTCTCGAAGCGTTCGCGTCCGAGCGCCTCGGCAATGGCCGCCTCCTGCGCGCCGATGGTGTATTCCTCCACCACGTCGCCCTGGATGTTGAGCACCAGGGCAGTGTCCGGCGCCAGCCGCGGTGGCTTGTCCGAGGACATCCAGACGAACAGCACGATGGCGACCACCAGCAGGAACAGCAGGTTCAGCACCAGGCGGCGCGAGAAGTCGATTGCGGCCCACAGTCCGCCGAAGAACCTGCGTATCAATCCGGGACGAGCCATGCCTGCTCCTGCTGCCACGCTGTCGAGGCGTTGAGCTTACCTTGTCGCCTGCAATCGACGCGCCGCCGGAGCACCGGGAAAGTGAGGCCCACCACGGCGGGGGCGCGGCCATTGGTCATCAACCGGTCACGCCGCGGCACATGCGCTCGAAGGCCGGAGGTGCAGGGTGCTGCCGGTCAGCGAGGCCGGCGTCGTGCCAGTTCGTGCAACGAAGCTATCTTGAGACCGATGCTTGGCTGATGGCGCGCGCGCCATGCCCAGTCGCCATGGCGGGTGATCAGCACGGTACGCAGTCCGAGTGCACGCGCCGAGCGCAGGTTGGCGATGGAGTCCTCCACCAGCACGGCCGCCGCGGGAACGATGCGCTCGCGGGCCAGCAGTGCCCGCAGCATCGCGCGCGAAGGCTTCGGCCGGAAGGTTCCGTGCAGGCGCATGCGCTCGATCGTGACCCGGGTCTCGAAGTGCCGCTGCAGCGCGATGCCGCGCAGCACCGCGCCGGCATAGGCGCGCGGCGCATTGGTGAGCAGGATCTTGCGGCCCGGCAGCCGTGCGAACAGGCGACCGAGCCCGCGCTCCGCGCGCAGCAGCGCCGCCACGTCGAAGTCGTGCGTCTCGCGCAGGAAGTGGTGCGGGTCGACGCCGTGGTGCCGGACCAGTCCGAGCAGCGTGGCGCCATAGCGGCGCCAGTAGTCGACGCGCAGGCGGTTGGCCTCGTCGCGCCCGACACCGAGCGCTGACGAAACGTAGTCCGTCATGCGACGGTCGATGGTGCCGAAAATGGCGTGCGAGGCGTCGTGCAGGGTGTTGTCGAGATCGAACAGCCAGACCGGCGACCGCCGTGCGGCCGGCGCCACCGACGGCTCCGGCGGCATCACGGCG
>JALORV010000091.1 GCA_025458735.1 Burkholderiaceae bacterium
GTCGTCCGGCGCCCCGGCGGCCGGTCCCTCGGCGCACGAAGCCGCCGACCGCCTGATTGCCGGCGACCTTGCGCGCGGCTACGAAGACCTGCTGCTGCTTGGCATCGCGCGCGAGATCGAGGCCGAGCTGGCGGCGCGGCTGGGACCGCGGGCGAACTGAAGTTTGACCGGCTCAGCCGGCCGGCGGCCGCGGCGACGCGCGGTCGCGCGAGGGCAGGCGATACATCCAGACTGCGAGCCCGAGCCCCAGTGCCGCCAGTGCCGCCTGCAGCCAGCGCGGCTGCACGAAGAACACGATCGAGATGGCGAGCGTCAGCGACATCAGCGCGATTGCGGTGAGCTTGGTCCGGTACGGGATGCTTCGGTGCTGCTCCCACTCGTGGACGATCGGCCCGAAGGTGCGCTGGGCCAGCAGCCAGGCGTGGAAGCGGCGCGAGCCGCGCGCGTAGCAGGCAGCCGCCAGCAGCACGAACGGTGTGGTCGGCAGCAGCGGCAGGAAAATGCCCAGCACGCCCAGCGCAAGCGCCAGCGAACCGAGCACCATGAACAGTCCGCGCATGGCGCGCGAGCGGTGCCCGCGCATGGCGCGCGAGCGGTGCTCGGCCGGCGGCTGTCTCGCGGCGGGCGGGTTCACCCGGTGGCCGCACCCGGCGCGGCGGCCGATGCCGTCTCGGCCGGCGGCCAGACGAACTCGCCGGGCCGCGCAAGCAGGCGCTGACGGATGGCGCGGTAGACCCGCAGCCGGTCCGCCGCCGAGATGTCGACCGCCCGCATCGCTACGCGCAGCGCGAGGCCGAAGCTGACGCCGACGTTGAGGATGCCGATCACCGCCAGCCCGGCGATGGCGAGCCAGAACGCCCGCGTCGTCAGCGTCTCGATGCCCAGCGAGAAGGCGGCGACGGCGACCTGGCCGGTCGACAGCGTGACGTGCCGCACCTCCATCGGCACTCCGAAGAAGGCCCAGAGGATCGGTGTCAGTCCGAGCAGAACGCCGAGCCCGATGTTGCCGGCCAGCCCGGCGATGTTGTCGCGCCACCAGTCGGCGCGGACACGGGCGCCCTCGATGCCGTGGCGCCGCACGCGCTGGGCGTTGGTGGCCAGCGCCGCGTGCAGCTGGCGCACCGTGAAGGCGTTGTCGGCCCAGCCGGCAAACAGTCCCGACAGCCACAGCAGCACGCCCGTGTAGGCCGCGAACAGGAACGACGGGCCGAGCACCGACTGCGACTGCAGCACCGAGCGCGCCTTGGCCGCCTCCAGCGGGCCGTGCCCGGTGGCCAGCCACCACAGTGCCGCCACGGCCAGCACGGCCGGGACGACTGCGAACAGATTGCCGAACACCGAGGCGAACTGCGAACGCACCAGCGCCGCGCTGGCCGCGACCAGGCGCTCGATCTCGCCCGGCCGGTCGAGTTCGCGCATGCGCGCGGCCAGCGCCGGGGCCGTCATCGCCGGCTGCTTGGTGGCGACCGTGAAGTGCGCCAGCGCGATCAGCACGAATACGCCCGCATAGTTGAGCGAGGCGAAGAAGCCCTCCCAGAAGGGTGGCATGTGCGCGGCGGTGATCGCGAACTTCAGGTACACGGCAATCGCCATCAGCGCGCCGCCGCCCGCGCTGATGGCCAGCATGTGACGGTACTGAGCCCGCGTACCGGCGATGTAGTGGCTGCCGGTCTCGGCGTTGCGCTCGGCGATCCGGCGCGACAGCAGGCGCATGTTCTCGCGCACCAGCGCACGCACGCCGCGCATGCCGCGGTCGCGCCGCACGGCATTGACAACTTCGCGCAGGATCTGCAGCGGGTCTTCACCCGACAGCCAGCGGGCCAGCGCCTGCACGCGGCCGAGCTGCGCGCGGGTGCGGTCGGTGCGGTAGAACAGATCCACCGATACGCCGGTCTCGACATGCCTTGCGTGCACGGTCGCCAGCAGCGCCAGGCTCTCGTCGACGGTGTGATCCAGTTCGCTGCGGGCCGTCTCGTCGCGCGCGGCAAGGAAGGCCTCGACCGCGGCCACCAGCCGGCCGAACGGGCTGTCGAGCGCGCTGCTGTCGGCAAAGCGCCGCCGCATCTCGGAGGCGAGTCCGACCGCCTGCGCTTCCGAGGCCAGCGTCAGCATGGCTGCGCCCAGCTGGGCCTGCGTCTGGCCAGGCGACGACCCGGCGAAGAGCCGCGCCAGCCGGCGCGCGTCTTCGCCCGGCAGCAGGTCGATCCACGCAATCGTGCGCTCCTTGCCGAGCAGGCGGCCGATCATCAGCGCCGGCTCCTGCCGGAAGTCGGGCTGCGGCAGCAGCAGCGCCAGGCAGCGCTCGTACAGCTCGGTCATGAAGCCGGCGCGTCGCGGAATCGCGCCCACTGCCGTCATCTGCTCGAGATCGAGGTCGTCCACGAGGCCGGCCAGGGTCGCGCGCACCGCCCGCCCGCCATCACTGTCGCGGTCGGCAACCTGCAGCAGGAAGCGCACCCGGGTGTGGGCGCGTGCGATGCCGTCACTGTCGGCCACATCGTCGATGTCCTGCTCGATCCAGCGCAGGGCACTGCGCAGCCACTCGATGCGCTCGGTCGGTGCAGCTGCCCGCAGGGCGGCTGCAAGCAACTGGTCGAGCTCGGGCGACGCGGCCGAGACATCGCCGCGGCGACGCCGGAACCAGCGTCCGAACATCGGCCTACCCGGCCTCCGCGAACCGGATCACGCCGACCGTGGGATCGTCGTCGTCCCCCGCGGCAGCGACGGCCGGTTCCGCGGTGCAGGGCTCCTCGTCGAACGCGATGTCGCCATCGTCCATCGGGCGGCCGGTGGCCTGCAGCCGCTCGAAGCCGTACAGGTCCCGGTCCATCAGGTGCGACGGCACGACGCGCGACAGGGCATTGAACGCGTTGCGCACCCGGCCCGGGTAGCGCTGTTCCCAGTCGAGCAGCATGCGCTTGATCTCCTGCCGCTTGAGGTTGTCCTGCGAGCCGCACAGGTTGCACGGGATGATCGGGAACTGGCGTTCCTCGGCGAAGCGGGCGAGATCGGCCTCGCGGACGTAGGCCAGCGGCCGGATCACGATGTTGCGTCCGTCGTCAGACACCAGCTTCGGCGGCATCGCCTTGAGGCGGCCGCCGTAGAACATGTTGAGGAAGAACGTGCCGAGGATGTCGTCGCGATGATGGCCGAGCGCGATCTTCGTGGCGCCGAGCTCGGCGGCCACGCGATACAGGATGCCGCGCCGCAGCCGCGAGCACAGCGAGCACATCGTCTTGCCCGCTGGGATGACTCGCGTGACGATCGAATAGGTGTCCTGCGTCTCGATATGAAACGGCACGCCGCGAGCGCGCAGATAGTCCGGCAGCACATCGGCCGGAAAGCCCGGCTGCTTCTGGTCGAGATTGACGGCGACGATGTCGAAGTCGACCGGCGCGCGCTCGCGCAGGGTCAGCAGCAGGTCGAGCAGGCTGTAGCTGTCCTTGCCGCCCGACAGGCACACCATCACGCGGTCGCCCGGCTCGATCATGCGGAAGTCGCCGATGGCCTGCCCGGCGAGGCGCAGCAGGCGCTTTTCCAGCCGGCCCTGCGGACGCGCCGCGCTCACGCCGCCTCCTTGAAGCGCAGCACTTCGACGCCGACCGCATCGACATCGTCATAGACGTCGGGCTTCTCGCTTGCGACCCTTACCGCGCGCACCGCCGGATGCGCGAGCAGGGTGCGGGCGATGTCGTCGACCAGCGTCTCCTGCAGGTTGATGTGGCCCTGGTCGATGCGGTTGCGGATCGTCACGCGGATGAAGTCGTAGTCGACCACTTCGTGGATGCGGTCGTGCCGCGGCGTCGACAGCGCCAGCGGCACGTAGAGCTCGACATTCAGCGCCAGCCGCTGCGCGCCGGTCTTCTCGAAGCTGTGGATGCCGATGTTGGCGTCCACCACGTAGTTGCGCAGAAACAGTCGCCGGCAGTCGGCCAGCCGCGGATCGAGCAGGCCGCTCACGATGCGGTTCCTTCCGGGGGAGTCATGAACATCACGTCGCGCGGGCTTGCCGCGAGGTGCTGGCCGCCATCGACCAGCAGTGTGGTGCCGGTGATCGCGCGGGCGCCGACGAGATAGGCCACGGCCGCGGCCACGTCGGCCGGTTCGCTCGAGCGGCCGAGCGGCGTGCGCGCATGGGCGCTGGCAAAGCCTGCCGCCGTCTGATCGCCCGACGGCAGCGTGATGCCCGGCGCGACGCCGACCACCCGCACGCGCGGTGCCAGCGCCTGCGCCAGCAGCACGGTGGCTTCCCGCAGGGCGGCTTTCGACAGGGTGTAGGACAGGAAGTCCGGGTTCGGATTCCACAGCTTCTGGTCGAGCAGGTTGACGACGACGCCACGCTCGTCGCCGCGCAGCGACGCATGCAGCGACTGCGCCAGCAGCACCGGTGCCGCGGTGTTGGTGCGGGTCATGCGCGCGAGCGCTTCGGCCGTGAAGCCGGCCGCGTCGTCGTACTCGAACAGCGAGGCGTTGTTGACGACGCAGCTGACGGCGCCGAGTTCGTGCGAACACTCGGCCAGCAGGCTGCGCACGCCGGCTTCGACAGCGAGGTCCCGGTTGACGGCGACCGCACGGCGGCCAAGCGATTCGATTTCCGCCACGACCTGCAGCGCCTCGTCGCGCGAAGTCGCGTAGTGCACGGCGATGTCCCAGCCGTCGCGCGCGAGCGCCAGCGCGATCTCGCGACCGATGCGGCGCGCCGCGCCCGTGACGAGCGCAGCGCCGGCGGCTTTCGCTTTGCGGCGTGTGACCATGGGGACTCCGGAGGGGCGCCAGTGTAGCGGGCGGCCTCCGGGGCCGAAGATGCGGCAGCCCGGCGCGGCCGCTTGGCTACCATCGGCCCGATGACTCAGCTCAACCGACCCCTGCCGGAGCCGTCCGCCGACGAACGCGCGCTCAGCGACCGGCTGCGCGCGCGCATCGACGCGAGGCTGGCTGCCGAGGGCTGGCTGGCGTTCGATGACTACATGCGCGAGGTCCTTTATGCGCCGGGGCTCGGCTACTACGCCACCGGCACCATCAAGATCGGCGATGCGGCGGCCGGCGGCGACTTCGTCACGGCGCCCGAGATCTCGCCACTGTTTGCCCGTGCGCTCGCGGCCCAACTGGCGCCGCTGTTCGCGCAGATACCGGCGGCGGTCGTCGAGTTCGGCGCCGGCACCGGGCAGCTGGCCGCGGAACTGCTGCCAGCGCTGCGCGAGCTGGGCGTGCCGTGCCCACGCTACGCCATCGTCGAGGTTTCGCCCGACCTACGCGCGCGCCAGCGCGAGAAGCTGGCAGGCGAGCCCGTCGAGTGGCTGCAGCAGCCCCCGGACGACTTTGCCGGCGTCATGCTGGCCAACGAAGTGCTCGACGTGATGCCGGTGAAGCTCTTCGGCAAGCGCGACGGCGCCGTCGTCGAGCGCGGCGTGGTGCTGGAGCTGGGCCGGCTGCGGTTCGCCGACCGCGCGCCG
>JALORV010000466.1 GCA_025458735.1 Burkholderiaceae bacterium
CTGCGACACGTCGAAGGCTTCGCCATCCTTGGCCCGCAGTCGCACGTTCATCGCGTCCGAACGCGCCCGCACCGAGACCGAAGCAAGCTTGGCGCGGTCGATGGCTGCCTCGTTGCCGTCGGAGCCGCTGATGACCGCGAGCACCGCGTGCTGGCGACCGGCCAGACCACTGAAGTGAATCTCGACCTCGTTGTCCCGCTCGGTAACCCGCATCAGCATGTCAGCCTCCGCTGCGCAGTGTCGATGCGCAATGTGACAGTGCGATTGTCGGGTCGGCGCATCAATCCGCCATATGGCGGAGTACGTGCCTCGCCTGCGGATTATTCGACGGGCGGCGCGCGGCGCGGCATCGACGGCAGCCTCGCGAGCTGCCGGTCGTGCCGGCGCGACAGGGCTAAAAGCGCGGTCACGGCGCCGATCAGTGCCAGGAACATGTCGGACTGCGTGTCCCAGGGATCGCCCTGTGTCCCGAGGAACTCGTCGGCGCCCTGGCCCAGCGCCAGGGCCGACCACCATTCGATCAGCTCGTAGGCGGCGCTGATCGCCAGCGCCACGCAGACGCACAGGAACGCCGTCATGCGCCGGCCCTGCACATGGTTGCCGCGCAGCAGGATCTCGCGCGCGATCATGGCTGGCACGAAGCCCTGCATGAAGTGTCCGAGCTTGTCGTAGGGGTTGCGCGACAGGCTGAAGGCCTCCTGCACCCAGTGCCCGAGCGGCACGCGGGCGTAGGTGTAGGCCCCGCCGAGGATCAGCACCAGCGCGTGCGCGAAGATCAGGACGTAAAGCAGCGTCGTCAGCGGGTAGCGCTCGCGGGTGGCGGCCAGCAGCGGCAGTGCGATCAGCACCGGCGCCACTTCGAGCAGCCACGTCAGGCGATCGTAGGGGCGCCATCCCGACACCACCAGTGCGATGATCGTGGCCACCGCGAGCGAGAGGAGCAGCGGCGTGCGGTCAGGGGAGGTGGCCATGCGGGTTCCGGTTGGTTGTCGGGCGATTATCGCCGCCCTTACGGGCGCGGTCGCCGCCCTGGCACTCATCACGCCGGTGCAGGCGGCCGAACGCCTGCCCGCGCTCGCTGCCCGCGGCGATCGCGTCACCGTCTCCGGCCTGTCGTCCGGTGCCTACATGGCGGTGCAGCTTGCCGTCGCGTACTCGGCCCGCGTCAGTGGTGTGGGCGTGTTCGCCGGCGGACCCTATTACTGCGTCGGCATCAACCCGGCGCGCGCCGAAGGGGTCTGCATGCAGGGCGACCCGGGCGCCGAGGGTTCGATCCGCGACGCCGAGCGGCTGGCGTCGCTGCGGCTGATCGATCCAACCACCAATCTGCGATCGATGCGCGCCTGGCTGCTGGCTGGCGAGGCGGACCGCAAGGTCGTGGCGTCGGTCGTGCAGGCGAACCACGCCTTTTTCGCGCACTATCACCCGGCCGGAGCGCAGTTCCGCATCGAGCCCGGCCTCGGCCATGGGCTGCCGACACCCGCGCAGGGGGTGGCGTGTGACGCCAGCGCGTCCCCGTTCATCAACCGCTGCGGTTCGTGCCTGGCTGGTCGCGCTGGTGGTCGCTGTCGTCGCTCGACCGGCTCGGCTTCGTGTTCGTGCCGCGGCAGTGCGAGCAGTCGACCCGCTGCCACGTCCATGTGGCGCTGCATGGCTGTCGCCAGGGCGCGAGCGCGATCGGCGACGCCTTCGTGCGCGAGTCCGGGTACAACGCGTGGGCGGCGGCGCACGACACCATCGTGCTGTATCCGCAGGCGCAGGCCAGCGAGCCGACGTTGCTGGCCTGGTGGCTGCCGTTCAATCCGAACGGCTGCTGGGACTGGTGGGGCTACACCGGGACCGACTATGCCGTGAAGTCGGCGGTGCAGGCGCGCAGCATCATGGCGATGGTGGACCGGCTGGCGCAGCCGCGCTGAGCGCCGCCGGTGCAGCCGTGCCGGCCGCGTCGAGTTCGTCCAGCAGCGCGAGGATCGCGTTGACCAGTGCGGGGCGCGCAGCGGACAGCGCCGCGGCATCGGCCACATAGGCATGCCTGGCGATCAGCGCCTGCGCCGCAGGCGGCAGTTCGCGCTCGACGTAACGCCAGCCGAAATCGAAGCGCTCGGGACGGTGGCGCATCCCCAGCAGCTCGATCAGTGCACGCAGCAGCGCCTGGTGGAAGCCCAGCGCCTCCAGCGCATGGCCGCGCTCGAGTTCCTTGGCCACCAGCATGTCGTAAACGGGTACCGCGCCACGCAGTTGGCGGCGCCGCGCCGACATGCGCGCCGTCAGCGCGCCGTGGTCGAGCGTGCGGGGGCGCAGGATGCCCTCGCGGTCGAACAGCACCACCATTTCGCCGTGCCTTTCGCGCTCGAGAAAGGGCTCGAGTCCTGCCCTGCTCAGGATCGAGACATCGACCGCAAAGTAGCGCGGCGCGCCGGACAGGAAGTAGAAGCGCTGGCTGAGACCGGGGAACGGCGAAGGGTCCACGGTCCACCGATGGGAAATCGGGGCGATCCCGCGCAGCGCCGACTCGACCCGCTCGAACAGCGCGGCCGCGGCGGGCAGCGGGGCGACGATCATCAGGTCGAGGTCAGACAGCGCGTCGGTGCGGCCGCGTGCTGCGGCGCCGCTCTCGCCGAGGGCACTCACCGTCGGGTCATCGTGCAGGGCGGCGACGATGGCACGGGCAACCCGCGCGCGGTACGACGCTGGGTCGCTCACGGCGGCGACCGATCGGGCTTCAGTCGACCTTGGCGTTGGAGAACTTGACCACCCGCGTCCACTTGTCGGTTTCCGCGCGGATGAAGGCGGCGAACTGTTCCGGCGTGTTGCCGCCGGGATCGGCCCCCTGCGCGATGAAGCGCTCGCGCACTTCGGGAAG
>JALORV010000467.1 GCA_025458735.1 Burkholderiaceae bacterium
TTGCTGCCGCACTCACGTCCCTGCGTTGCGCCAAGGCTCCTGACCGCAGCTCCTTTTCCTCGCGGCGGTCACGCAACGCAACGGCCTGACCGGCACGAATGGCGCCAAGCCCTGTCCTGCGTCAGCAGGCGCGGGCCACGGCGCCGAACAATAGGGGCATGGGTGCGCGCCGTCTGAATCGACTCGCTGCGTCCGTCGCCGCGTGGCTGGCCTTGACCCTGCAGGCCGGCGGCGTGTGCGCGACGGGGATTGCAGACAGCCCGTGGACGATCGATGGTCGACCGACGCCGCAGGCGCGCCAGGCCGTCGCGTTGCTGGCTGCGGCCGATACGCACGGCCTCGATCCAAGCGACTACCGCGCCGCTGCGCTCGTGCAGGCGCTCGACCGTGCCGCGCAGCAGCCGCTCGATGCTGCTGCCTCGGCGCGGCTGAATGCGACGCTGACCGCGGCGATGCAGCGCTATCTCGCCGACCTGCATGCCGGCCGCCTGCCTCCGCGGGACATTCCGTACGGGGACACCGCCCTGCAGCGCGAGTCATTCGACGCGGCGGCCACGCTGCGCCGCGCTCTTGCGGAAAATCGGTTGCCGGACATCGCGCGCGAAGCGGCCGCTGCCGGCGCTGCCGCCGGCCGTCGACGGCGGGCCGCGGAAGCTGGTGCCGGGCGGCGCCTATGCCGGCCTCGCCACATTGCGCGAGCGGCTGATCGCGCTCGGCGACCTTGCGCCCGACAGTCCCGTCACGCCTTCCTACGAGGGCGCGCTGGTCGCCGCCGTGCAGTCGTTCCAGGGACGGCACGGACTGACCGAGGACGGCATCGTCGGCGCGGCCACGCTGGCGCAGCGCATGGTCGTGGTCAACATCCCTGAATTCGTGCTGCGTGCCTACGAGGTGCAGGGCGATCGCGTCATCGTGCGCGCGGCAATGAAGGTGATCGTCGGCAAGGCGCTCGACACGCGTACGCCGCTGATCGTCGAGCCGATGCGGTCGATCGAGTTCCAGCCGTTCTGGAACGTGCCGCCGTCGATAGCGCGGGGCGAGGTCGTGCCGCGGCTGCGGCGCGACCCGGCCTACTGGCAGCGCGAGGGCTTCGAGTTCGTCACCGCCGGCGGCACGGTCGTCGATGCCCTGTCGCCTGCGCTGCTGGACGCCACGCTCGCGGGCACGGCACGGATCCGCCAGCGGCCCGGACCGCGCAACGCGCTCGGCGACATCAAGTTCGTGTTCCCCAACCGCGAGCACATCTTCCTGCATCACACCCCGTCGGTGGGGCTGTTCGAGCGCGACCGGCGCGACTTCAGCCACGGCTGCATCCGGGTCGAGCAGCCGGTCGCGCTGGCGCAGTTCGTGCTGGACGGCATGCCGGGCTGGAACGAAGCGCGCATCCGCGCCGCAATGACCGAAGGCGAGCCGACGACGGTGCGACTCGCCGCGCCGGTGCCGGTCCTGATTGCCTATGGAACTGCTATCGTCCGCGCAGGCCGGGTTCACTTCTTCAGCGATCTGTATGGCCATGATCGCCGCCTCGACACCGCGCTGCGCGCCCCGCGCGAGCCGCTGCCGGCGCCACCTTCGATACCGTAGACGCATGAACGATCCCCGTCACGTCCACCGCCGCCGTTTCCTGCAGCGTTCGGCCGGGCTGGCCGCCGGCAGCCTCGTGCCGATGGGCCGGGCACGGTCGCAGGCGCCCGACAGCCGGAGTCTCTCGTTCGTCCACACGCACACCGGCGAGCGCCTGCAGCTTGTCTTCGCCCTCGGCACGCAATACGTGCCGCAGGCGCTGGCGCTGCTGAATCGATTCCTGCGCGACCACTACAGCGGCGAGATCGGCGTCATCGATCCGCGGCTGTTCGACCTGCTGCACCTCGTTCACCAGACGGTGGGCGGCAGCCGGCCGTTCGAGGTGATCTCGGGGTATCGCTGCGCCGCGACCAACACCACGCTGCGCGAAACCCGCGGCGGTGGCGTGGCGAAGACAAGCCTGCACATGGAAGGCCGCGCCATCGACGTCCGCCTGCCGGGCGTTGCACTCGCTGATCTGCGGGATGCCGCCGTCTCGCTGAAGGTCGGCGGCGTCGGCTTCTATCCCGGCTCGCAGTTCGTGCACCTCGACACCGGGCGCGTGCGGCGCTGGTAGCGAGTCGGCGCTCGGTAACTGACCGTCCGCCTCTCGTCGTCCGACGCATCGACGTCACGGACGCAAGATTGCGCGCGACGCCGACACCGCACTACGCTTCGCCCTCGCCTCGCAGAAAGAGGTGACCGTAGGCGCCGGATCGATCCGGCCCTGCGGCTCAATCAAAACGATCCTTCGGAGGGAGTTGCCCGTGTTGAGAAACTTGGCAGGCGCACTCGCGCTGATTTTGCTGCCCGGCGTCGCGGCCGCGCAGAACCGCTGCAACCAGGTCCTGGCCCAGTTGAGCGGGCTGCTGGTCGACGCCACCTGCGTCGAGAGCCCCGATCTGACCACCACCAATCCGGCCACCACGCCGGCCAACAACTCGATTCCCACGCTGCCCGCCGGCGCCTTCACGCCGACCACCGACCGCGATGTCATCGCGCCGAGCGCCGGCAAGCGCCCGCCGATCACGAAAGTCGTTCCGGGCCTGCAGATCAACGCCCGCTTTGCGAACGACGCCACCGGACAGGCGCGCTTCCTGCTGCGGCTGCCGAACGACTGGAACGGCAGCCTCGTCGTGGCCGGCGCTTCCGGCACGCGCAGCGAGTTCAACGGCGACTTTGCGTGGAGCGACTACGTGCTGCAGAAGGGCTTTGCCTATGCCTCGCAGAACAAGGGCGTGCTGAACCTGCGCTTCGCCTCGTTCAGCAGCCCGACGCCGCCCAACAACCTCGCCTGTCGCCTGAATCCCAGCTCACAGATCTGGGTCAACTTCTTCGACAACGACGACGGCCAGCCCTTCACCCGCTGGCGCGACTACATGATCGCCGCCGCGAAGGTGGCGCGCGTCGGCGTCAAGTCCTTCTACAACCACTGGCCGCGCCGCACCTATGCGGTCGGCACGTCCAACGGCGGCTACCAGGTCCGACGCGCGATCGAGACGGCACCGGAACTGTTCGACGGCGGCGTCGACTGGGAAGGCACGTTCGTCGACGAGCGTGGCCCGAATCTCCTGACCGACCTGCCGCCGGGCGTGCTGAACTGGCCCGACTACGTCGCATCCGCCTTCAACGCCGACAGCACCGCCGCGAAGAACATCCGCGCCGCCGGCTATCCGCCCGACATCATCAACGGCGCCGACTCGTACTGGGCGCGGCACTGGGGCTCGTTCTGGGAAGTGACGCAGTGCCAGTGGCAGAAGCGCCTCGACCCGACCTTCGACACCTACGCCAACAACGGCACCGCAACCTACAACTACTACGCGCGCCTGTCCGCATCGGACGTCGGCCAGAACATGGCCGACATCGCCACCACCGGCAGGATCAAGCGGCCGCTGATCACGGTGGCCGGCACGGCCGACGCGCTGCTGCCGATCGACCACCATGCGCGCGCCTACGCGCGCCAGGTCGAGGCCAACATGGAAGAGCACCCGGGC
>JALORV010000092.1 GCA_025458735.1 Burkholderiaceae bacterium
GCGGACACCGACAGCAGCAGCCCGAGCGTGGGCTGGTCGATCGCGTTGACCATCGGCCAGGAGACGAGCATGCCCAGCGGCGTGGTTGCCGCCGCGGCGGCGAAAGCCAGCAACGCCGCCCGGCGCTCGGCGAAGCCGCTGCGCACGAGCAGCAGATAGGTCACGATGCCCTCGGGGAATTCGTGCAGCACCATGCCCACGGTGGCGAGGACACCGGTCAACACGTTCACCGTGAAGGCGATCGAGTAGATGAAGCCGTCGATGAAGGAGTGAAAACCGATGCCCAGCATCGGCAGCAGGCCGAGCGCGTACTCCTTCCTGCGCGGATCGCGCTCGCAGACGAAGGCGGT
Source organism: Burkholderiaceae bacterium (assembly GCA_025458735.1). The sequence goes on from JALORV010000092.1 coordinate 351, forward strand.
GAGGAAGCGGTTGAACAGGTGCATGCCGAAGAAGCCGGCGAGAAGGAAAGCCGGCGCCTGCGAGTTCAGCGCGAAAGCCTTCGGGATCATGTGCAGGAACGACGCCGAGATCAGCACTCCGGCGGCGAAGCAGATGAAGTACGCCGTGTTGCGTTCGCCCCAGTCGGCGAAGCGCCGGATCGTCCAGATGCCCAGCGAGGTCACCGCCGCCGCGGTGAGGCTGGTGAGCAAGGCGGTCCAGAAGCTGTTCGCCATGCGCGGCCTGCGCGTTCGTCAACGCGCTGAGCGTTCGGGTTTGACGCTCCTGGCCGCGACGACGACGAATGCGCCCACACCGCGTCCGGGCCGCACCGTCTCGATGTCAACGATATCGTCCAGCGGCTGCGTCAGCGTCTGCGCCCAGTGGTCGATCCCGAAGCCCGCGCACTGCAGCAACCGCTCGACCTCGTCGGCTGCGTGGAAGCGCGCGTCGCGATAGAAGACGTTCTGGGTACGGTGTGCCTCGTACGCGCGGCCGATGGGGCTCGCGCGGTCGATGAAGCCGATGACTAGCGTACCGCCAGGCCGCAGCACGCGCCACGCCTGCGCCAGCATCTGCCGGGGCGAGTCGACGAAGCACAGCGTCGTGACGACGAGCGCGAAGTCGAAGCGGTCGTCGGCGAAGGGTAGGGCCTCGGCAAGGCCTTGGACCGTCTCGATGCCGCGCGAGCGCGCGATGGTGAGCATGGCCGGCGACGGGTCGAGGCCGAACCGCACGCCCAGCGGCGCGGCAAAGCGGCCGCTGCCCACGCCGATCTCCAGGCCGCGCCCGGTGATCGGCACGAAGGGGCGCAGCGCGAGCAACTCCGACACGTACGCCGCGTCGTGGCGGACGAACCAGGCCTCGTAGCGGCCAACGTGCTGCTCAAACGGCTCGACCAGTGGCATGGCAAAGGGCAGGCCGCACCCCGTCGACGACGCGGCATGGGTCGTGTCGGGTTGTGCCCTGAAACGTCGACACCCCAGGTGCGCACGTCACGGTCGTCCCCCTCGATGGCGCCCGCGCACGCGCCCGCCGGCAGTGCGTTCCCTGCCGTCGGCGCAGCGGCGAAATGCAGGCAGGTGCCGCTGCTGCGAGGCCTGCTGCAGGCGGCGCAGCACCGTGGCCACGTCCGGCTGTCGCGTCACGGCGAGCAGGCGCTCGTACATGGCGCCGTTGGCGATCTCGGCGGCGACGCCGGCTTCGCATGCCGCCTGCACACTCGCGAAACGCTCGACCTTGCCGGACCAGGAGTTTGCCGGCAATGCCAGACCATAGCGCGCGAACAGCGTCGTCAGTGCCTCGATGTGGCGGACCTCGGCGTCGCGGATATTGATGAATGGACGTACGTCGCCGAAGTCGGCGATCACCTGGTCATAGGTTGACCAGGCGCGGTACTCGTCGTCGAGGGCCTCGTGCAGCGCGCTCGCTTCGGTGTCGGTCAGCGTCGTCACGGCATGCTTGGGTCGGACCTCACCACGGTCCGGCACTGTCGCGTCACGGAAAGATCGGAATGTTCGGGTCGACGCCCTCGAGCTCGGCCTCGGGGTGGTGGCGCGTGACCAGCGACTCGACCTCCTCGACGCGATCGCGGTGCACGTCGACCATCAGCAGCAGGTGGCCGGCCTCGATGGCCTTCTGGTACTGCTCGATGCGGCTGTTGGGCAGGCCCACGCCGACCATGCTCGACATCCACGCGCCGAAGCCGGCGCCGAACGCCGTCAGGCCAAGCAGCGCGCCGCCACCGAGCGCAAGACCGGCCGGGGGGAAGGTGACGGCCAGCGCGCCCGCGAGCAGGCCCGCCAGGCCGCCGGCGGCCACGCCGCGCTGCAGCGCGGGCACGAGGTCGGTGCTCTGCGCGACCTTGGCCTCGGGCAGGTCCTCGAGCGGTGTGCCTTCGCGCGCGACGACGTGGATGTGCCGCTCCTCGACACGAGCGAGCAGCAACTCGTCGACGATGGCCTTGGCCGCCGTCACGGTGGGCACGAGAAAGTAGATCCTGCGCAGCATGGTGTCGTGTCTCCAGTCAAGAGTGGCCGGGCGCGTCGACCTCGTCCCAGCCGGTGATCATGGCCTTGATGTGCGCCAGCGGCGTGTGTCCCGTCGTCGTGAGATACACGTGGACGATCACGAACGCCAGCATCATGAAGGCGCCGGCGGTGTGCGCCCATGCGACCGCTTCCAGCGACAGCCTGCCGTCGAGGCCCAGCGCGTGCCAGTATGGCCGGAACAGGTAGAGCAGGCCCGAGACCCAGATCAGCGGCGAGATCAGCACGAGCAGCATCAGGTAGGCCAGCCGCTGCAGCGGGTTGTGCTTGCGCAGCACCGTCTTGCGGTACGGATGTGGCGCGCCGCGGAACATGCCCCACGCGTAGTAGCGCGCCATCGCGACGAGCTTCTCGGTCGTCGGCACGTACTGCCGCCATTCGCCGGTGGTCAGGTGCCAGAACACGGCGAACACCCACAGCGCCATCAGCAGCCAGGCCGCGGTCGTGTGCCATCGCACCGCGGTGCCGAAGCGGATCAGGTCGTGGCTGCCGTGCACCGCAAAGCCGGTGAACAGCAGCACGAGAATCAGCACCGCCTGCGACCAGTGCCAGAACCGCTCGAAGCGCTTGAAGACATAGATGCGGCCGTGCGATGCGGCCGCGGGTGGCGGTTCGCCCGCCGTCGCGGGCGTCATCGTGCCTTCAGCCATGGCGGCCTCCTGCCTTTCGTGCCCGACGCGTCAGCAGGCGCGCCGCCGCGTGCACCAGCACGCCAGCGAGCGCCGCCGCGGCGGCGAGCCAGCCCAGACGGTCGAGCCAGGGCAGGCGGTCGCGCCCAGCCAGATAGATGCCGGGCAGGTCGCCCAGCCGGCCGTCGGCGCTGTGGCACTGCCCGCACTTCACGGCCTGTTCCTTAGGGGCCACCATGTGCGTGATCGGCCACAGCATCTCGGTGCGCACGAAGTCGTACTGGCCGCTGAACGAGGCCCCGACAGCTTTCGCGCCGGCTTCGAGCGCCTTCGGCCAGTCGAAGTGGTACCAGAACGCGCTGTCGTCGGGGATCGCGGTGTGCAGCGCCAGCAACTGCCGGTGCTCGACGTCGTACGGCTGCTTGCCGGTGAAGCGCTTGACGGGCCAGATGCGCGCGTTCGGGTCGTCGGGGCCGCCGAGGAAGCGGTTGATGCGCACGATGTCGCTCGGGTCGATCTTGTCTTCCTGCAGCGTGTAAACGACGGTGCCGTTGAACCAGCGGTACTCCGGCACGACGTTCTCGCCGAGCTTGAAGTCGCCTTTCTTGCTGTCGTAGGTGACGTGGCCGTGCTCGTCCTTGACGACGATCGGCTTGCCCTCGGGTGAGAGCTTGCCAGCGGTGGACCAATCCCAGTCCATCTTGGTGGCGACACCGCCGCGCGCGAATGCGGGCACGTGGCAGGCCTGGCAGGCGAGCTTGTCGCTGTGGAAGTTCAGCCGCTCGACGCTGAACAGGCCTTCCTTGTGCGGCCTGTTGCCGTGGCACGACTGGCAGGTGGCGGCGTTGCGGCCGTCGGCCTGGCCGCGCAGCGCCGGGCCGTGCGGGTCGGCGGCCGTCATCGCGAAGCGACTGCCCGACAGCGCGTGGCCGTCGGAGGTGTGGCAGGTCGCGCACGTGAAGCCGGCACCACCCTTGGCCTTGCTCGCCATGTGCACGTCGAGCGTGCGCTCGGCGCGGTTGAGCGACGAGTCGAGGTCGCCGTGCTTGACGCCGTCACCGCCGCCGCCGAAGAAGTGACAGCTGCCGCAGGTGGCGTTGCTCGTCTTGCCGACGTACTGCGCGACCTTGGCCAGGTCGACGGGGTCGATGAACTTGCCCGAGCCGGGCGGCAGCTCGGTGCGCACGGTGGGCACCTCGCCGGCCATGCCGGGCGGCTTCTTGTAGCCGCCGGTGTTGTGGCAGGCGAGGCAGTCGACCTTGCTCTCGGCCTTGAAGTCGAAGTTCTGGTCCTTCCAGCCGTAGCCGACGTGGCAGGCCTGGCAGAACGCCTCGTTGGAGCGATTGCCGATGCAGAAACTGTTGAGCATCGTGCGCTTGCCCAGTTTCTGCCCGGTCGTCGGATGCGTGTACTCCCAGGTCCAGTGGCTGGTGGCCATGACCTGCTTGGACGCCTCGGTGTGGCAGCCGAGGCAGGCCTTGGTGACCTCCTCGCCGCTGGCGAAGGGGCCTTGCAGTTCCTTGAACTTGCCGTGGTCGGCGGTCGACGTGGCGGGCGTGGCCGCGATCAGCGCCGGCGCGAACGACATGCCCGCCAAGCCGATGATGCACGCCGCGCCGATGCGCGACAGGAAAGACGCCAGCAACTGCTTCATCGTCGAACCACGTGCATTCGACTGTGCCGCATGGGGATGCCGGTGCACTTGACCTGTATCAGGTCCAGCGCGATCGATGCGGGCGCGTGCGGCGCCTGCGCGAAGCATCAGAACGCGAGCGTCCGCACCCCGGGCTTGAGCAGGTGCGCGGCGACGTCGGCCGGCTTGGCCGGCGTGACGCCGGGCAAGAGGTCGGCCGCCTGGCGCCCCGTGTTGGGCAGG
>JALORV010000093.1 GCA_025458735.1 Burkholderiaceae bacterium
CTGCTGCTGCCTGACGATGCACCGGCGGGCCGCGACCTGCGGGAACTGCTCGAACTCGACGATCACGTACTCACGCTCAAGCTGACACCGAACCGGGCGGACTGTCTGGGCGTGATCGGCGTTGCCCGGGAGGTGGCTGCCATCACCGGCGCAGAACTGGTGCTGCCGCCGATGCCGCCGGTCGCACCGGTCATCGACGAGCGCATGCAGGTCAACGTCGAGGCGGCCGACCTGTGCGGCCGCTTCTCCGGACGCGTGATCCGCAACGTCAACGCGCGGGCAACGACGCCGCTGTGGATGCAGCAGCGGCTGCTGCGCAGCGGCCAGCGCCCGATCTCGGCGCTGGTGGACATCTCGAACTACGTCATGCTCGAGCTCGGCCGCCCGTCCCACGTGTTCGACCTCGACAAGGTGCAGGGCCCGCTGCAGGTGCGCTGGGGCAGGCCTGGCGAAACACTCGAACTGCTGAACGGGCAGACGGTGACGGTCGACCAAAGTGTCGGCGTCATCGCAGACAGCCGGGCGGTGGAGGCGCTGGCCGGCGTCATGGGCGGGCAGGCGACCGCGGTCTCGCTCGATACGCGCAACATCTATGTCGAGGCCGCCTTCTGGTGGCCGGATGCGATCCGCGGCCGGGCGCGGCGCTTCGGTTTTTCGACCGATGCCGGGCACCGTTTCGAGCGCGGCGTCGACTTCGCCACGACCGCGCTGCACCTCGAACGCATCACACGGCTGATTCTCGACATCTGCGGCGGCGAGGCCGGTCCGGTCGACGACACCATCGTCGGGTTGCCGCAGCGTCCTCCGGTCACGATGCGGGTGGAGCGCTGCAACCGCGTGCTCGGCATGTCGCTGCCGGCGGAAGAAATGGCGCGCGTCTTCACGCGGCTGCGCCTGCCGTTCCACCGGTCGGAGTCTGCGTTCATCGTGACGCCACCGAGCTATCGCTTCGACCTGGAGACGGAGGAAGACCTGATCGAAGAGGTTGCGCGGCTGCACGGCTATGCGCGCATCCCGGCCCATCCCCCGCTCGCACCGGCGCAGATGCGCCCGCAGCCGGAGGGCCGTCGGCAGGTCCATGAGTTGCGCCGGTTGCTGGCTGGGCTCGGCTACCAGGAACTGGTCAACTACTCCTTCGTCAGCGCGGAGTCGGAGCGCGATTACGGCCGCGGTGCGCCGCCGATCAGCGTGCTCAACCCGATTTCGACGCAGATGGCAGTGATGCGCAGTTCACTGCTGGGCGGGCTGGTGTCGGCGCTGACGTTCAACATCAATCGCCGCTGGACACGGGTGCGCCTGTTCGAGATCGGCCGTGTGTTCCACCGCGACGCCGGGGTCCGCGAGGGGCCGCTTGAAGTCGAAGGCATCGACCAGCCGCTCTCGGTCGCCGCCATAGCCTATGGACCGGCTGACGACGAGCAGTGGGGAATCGCCGGCCGCGAGGTCGACTACTACGACCTCAAGGGCGATGTCGAGCGCCTGTTTGCTCCGGCGCGGCTGCGGTTCGAGGCCGCCACGCATCCGGCGCTGCATCCGGGGCGCAGCGCTCGCGTGTATCTGGGCGAGCGCCTGGTCGGCCTCATGGGTGAACTGCATCCCCGCCTGCAGCAAGAGGCCGAACTGCCGAAGCCTGCGGTGCTGTTCGAACTCGATCTCGGGCCGCTGCTTGAGCGTGAAGTGCCTCGTATGAGGGAGATCGCCAGGCACCAGCCGCTGCAGCGCGACATCGCGCTCGTGCTGGGGGAGCAGGTGGCCTATGCCGCAGTGGAGGCGGCCATCGGCGACCGGTCGCGCCGGGATGACCGATTGTCGGCGCTGGCCGATGTTCGCCTGTTCGACGTGTATCGTCCTCGAGCCGGCTCCGAAGCGGCCGCAGGAGTGGCTGCTAACACATTGTTAAATAAAGAAAAAAGCCTTGCTATCCGGATAGTTCTGCAAGATACTGAAAGGCCGCTCAGCGATACTGATGCCGACGCTGCTGTGGCCGCCATAGTCGAGGAACTGACTGCGCGGTTCAACGCCCGTCTGCGGCAATGACCATGATGCGAGACGATCCCCAGATGACGACGGGCTTCAAGTTTCCGGATCTGCCAACTGCGACGGCTGGCAGCCGCGCCAACGACCGCGGCGCCAAGACCATGACCAAGGCCGAACTGGCCGAGGCGCTGTTCGACCGACTTGGCCTGAACAAGCGCGAAGCCAAGGACATGGTCGATGGCTTCTTCGACGAGATCCGGCAGGCGCTGGAGCGCGGTGAGTCGGTGAAGCTCTCGGGCTTCGGCAATTTCCAGTTGCGTGACAAGCCGACGCGGCCCGGCCGCAATCCCAAGACGGGCGAGGAGATCGCCATCACGGCCCGTCGTGTCGTCACCTTCCACGCGAGCCAGAAGCTGAAGGCCTCCGTGGCGCGCATCGCAGGTTCGCACTAAGCCGGCGACGGCTGCCGGCCTGACCGGGCGCACTCCCGAACCTCGCGATGCAACGCCACGAGACATCGCAGCTGCTGCCGCCGATCCCGGCGAAGCGCTATTTCACCATCGGCGAGGTCAGCGAGCTGTGCGGCGTCAAACCGCATGTCCTGCGCTACTGGGAGCAGGAATTCACTCAGCTGCGGCCGGTCAAGCGCCGCGGCAACCGCCGCTATTACCAGCATCATGAAGTACTTCTGATCCGGCGTATCCGCGAACTCCTCTACGAACAGGGGTTCACCATCAGCGGTGCCCGCAATCGCCTTGAAGAAGGCGCGCGGCCGGCGCGGTCCGACGGCAAGGGCAGCGGCAACGGTTCCCTCGTCGCAATCGATCCGGCAGGCCTGCGTACCGAACTGGCTGCAATCCGCCAGCTGCTGATCGGGCATTGAACGACGGTGGTCGTTGTCGGTTGCAGCTGGTGGCTGATGCTGCCGTCTGCTCGTGTCTATAATGCGCAGCTTCGGGGCGTAGCGCAGCCTGGTAGCGCACTTGCATGGGGTGCAAGGGGTCGCGAGTTCGAATCCCGCCGCCCCGACCACTGCCTGCCGAGGTAGCCGGCGCGCCAGTTTCAATTGAGCGCGACCGGCTTCTTCCATGCGCATTCTTGTATCCAACGACGACGGCTATCTCGCGCCTGGCCTGGCCGCGCTGGTCGAGGCCGTGCGGCCGTTCGGCGAAGTCACGGTCGTTGCGCCGGAACAGAACTGCAGCGGCGCCAGCAACTCCCTGACCCTGTCGCGACCGCTGACGGTGAGCAAGGCTCCCGGCGGCGTCATCTACATCAACGGTACCCCCAGCGACTGCGTGCACATCGCGCTGACGGGCCTGCTCGATGCCCGGCCGGACCTGATCGTCTCCGGCATCAACAACGGCCAGAACATGGGCGACGACACGATCTACTCTGGCACCGTCGCCGCGGCCATGGAGGGATATCTCTTCGGCATCCCGGCCATCGCGTTCTCGCTGGTCGACAAAGGCTATGCGCACCTCGATGCAGCAGCCGAAGTGGCGCGTGAGGTCGTGCGGCGCTACATCGAGCGTCCGCTCGACGGGCCATTTCTGCTCAACGTGAACATACCCAACCGCCCGCGGGCGGAACTGCGCGGCATCCTCGCAACCCGGCTCGGCAAGCGACATCCGTCGGAGCCGGTGGTGCGGGCGGCCAATCCTCGCGGCGAGCCGATCTACTGGATCGGGCCGGCCGGTGGCGCCAAGGAAGGCGGACCCGGCACGGACTTTCACGCCACGGCTGCCGGCTATGTCTCGGTGACTCCGCTGCAGATCGATCTGACGCATACCGGCCAGCTCGATGGCGTGCACAGCTGGCTGGGCCATGCCTCCTAGTAAAGCCGGGCTTGCGCTGCGCCGTCGGGTCGAGCCCGGGCTGCGCTGGCAGCCAGGCGCCGCACTGTCCTGGGCAGGCTGAGATGCGCCGTGCAGACTCGACGACCGGCACGCCCGGCAACCACCACGTGGGCCTGGCGTCCGCAAAGGTGCGCGATCGCATGGTCGAGCGGGTTCGGGAACTCGGCGTGCGCGACGTGCGGGTACTGGACGCGCTGCGCGCGGTGCCGCGGCACGTGTTCGTCGACGAAGCGCTCGCGAGCCGTGCCTACGAAGACACCGCGCTGCCGATCGGTTTCGGGCAGACCATCTCGCAGCCATACATCGTCGCGCGTTCGATCGAGCTGCTGCTCGAAGGGCTGCAGGACCCGAAGCGGGCGCGCGTGCTCGAAGTCGGAACCGGTTGCGGCTATGCCGCGGCCGTGCTGGCGCAGGTCGTCGGCGAGGTGGTCAGCATCGAGCGCCTGCGGGCGCTGCATGATCGCGCGCGCGACAACCTTCGGCCGCTGCGGCTGTCGAACCTGCGGCTCGTCTTCGGCGATGGCTCGGCCGGGGTGCCGCAGGCCGCTCCCTATGATGCGATCGTGGCGGCCGCCGCCGGCGACGAGATTCCCGCGGCATGGGTCGAGCAATTGAAGGTGGGTGGACGCATCGTGGCGCCGCTGGGCGGGGATGAACAGCGGCTGGTGGTGGCGGTCAAGGACGAAGCCGGCAGGCTGGCCCGCACGGGCCGCGAGGCCGTGCGCTTCGTGCCGCTGCGCGGCGGTGTCGCATAGGAGAGGACGGATGCAGTTGGCGTGGAAAGCGCGGACGCTGGTCGCGGCTGCGGTACTGGTGGCGGGTTGCGGGACACAGAAGCCTTCGCCGGTGGTCGATCGGTCGAGCCCGTCCGGCGCGCAGCCTGCTGCCACGGCCCCCGCGCCCGCCGCGTCGGTGCGCACGCAGCGCGACGGCATCTACACGGTGCAGCGTGGCGATACGCTGACGGCCATTGCCCAGTCCTTCCGCGTCGATGTCCGCGAACTGGCGCGCTGGAACGGCCTGGCCGATGGCGCTGCGTTGGCGCCTGGACAGACCTTGCGGGTGACGCCGCCCGCGGCCGC
>JALORV010000468.1 GCA_025458735.1 Burkholderiaceae bacterium
AATGGCGTTCCAGTTGCGACCCAGCGCTTCCGAGCCACGCAGGCCGAAACGGCTGCCCGACTGGTAGCCGCTCTCGACGCCGAACACGTCTTCCTGGGCGAACGGCGAAGCGGTGTTGCCGGTCGCAGCACCCTGCTCATTCCACTGGATGCCGATGTCGAAGATGCCGTAGATCGTCACGCTCGACTGGGCAGACGCGGCGCCGGACATGGCACCGAGCACTGCCAGCGCGATTAGACTTTTTTTCATTCCAAGCTCTCCTAGCTAGTGTTTGAAATTCTGTGGCGTGCCGGCCTTGGACAGCCTTGCGAGCCGTTGAAACAACTTCCCCGGAGGAAGCTGCAAGCATTCTTTCAGAGGGGCACCGCGGAGCAAAGCTTCCACGGCAAAAACCGCGGTATTCGAGTGCGAATGTTGCCCCACAGCAACAAAAAAAGGGCGCCGAAGCGCCCTTTTGCCACGATGCGAAACGCTCAGAAGCTGTGGCGGATGCCGAGCTGGTAAGCCGCGGTGTCCTCGCCGAAGTTGGTGGCGAAGCCCGTCGTGTACCCGGCCGAGGACGGCGACAGGCGGCCCTGGTCCGTATTCTTCATCATCGCGGCGACGGCGTAGAACGCGGTGCGCGGAGAGAACATGTACTGGTAGCCGATGCCGAAGTGGTCAACTTCGGCGTCCTGCGTCGCCCAGGCGGAACGCGCTTCGTCCTTTGCGTAGTTGAACACGCCGTACAGTGTGCTCGACGGCGAGAAGGCCCAGGAAACGCCCAGGTGATAGGCGCTGGCGTCGATCGGTCCGGCCAGGCCGCGCATGCCGTCGACATCGAACTGCTGGAACTGCACGCCGCCGAGCGCGGCGGTGATCGCCGCTGTATTGCCGCCGGTGGAAATCACGAGATTTTGGATGTCGAGCGGCGTCAGCAGCGGGTTGTCGTTCTTCCGCTTCATGTACTGGCCGTAAATCTTGAAATTGCCGAGGCCGACCCAGGCGCCGAAGTTGATGGTCTCGAGGCCGTCCTTGCTTTCCGGCTGGCCGGCAACCTGCGTCGCGTAGGGCACGACCTTGTTCTGGTTGTAGCCGGCCCCGACCCCCCAGTTGGTGGTGTTGTACTGCAGCTGGGCACCGTACATGTCGTCGCCATCCGTCGGCGGCGTGATGCGCTCGTTGCGCAGCAGTTCGGAACCGCCGAAGCTGTAGAACAGCGATGCGGTAAAGCCCTTCAGCTCGGCGCGATACTGCAGCGCGTTGTTCATGCGGATCGCCGGGATCGAATAGCCCTGGCCGAACGACAGCGCGGTGGCGTCGCCCATCACGTTGAACTTGTTCAGGATCTCGTAGCCCGGCGTGTACATGCGGCCGGCCAGCACCGCGCCGTGTTGCCTTGCAGGATGGCCTGGTTGACGGCATTCATGCCGCCCAGCACGGCCTGGTACGTCGGCGATGTCGGCGGCAGCGTGGCGATTGCCGTGCCTGGGACGATCTGCACGCCCGGGCAGACTGCGGCTGCGGTCGAGCCACTGAGTCGGCAGTTGAAGATCGACTCGTTGTAGGTGACCGAACCGGTGTCGAGCGAGAAGCGGCCCTCGAGCGTGAAGATCGCCGAGTAGCCGGCACCGAGGTTCTCACTGCCACGGATGCCGAAGCGGTTGCCGGCCGACATGCCCGAACCCTGCAGGCGGAACGTCGTGTCCGAGCCGGCGTCGACATACTCGAAGCCGGTATCGAGAATGGAACGCGAACGCAAGCGCAACGGCGACCAGACTCTTCCGCATGATGATGTCTCCCACTGCTTGTTTTGGTCAGATCGCGGATCGCGCGCAGGAGCGCTTCCGCGACATTCGGCCGCCAGAATAACGCCCAGTTGGCCCGCGCACCTGCGTGAGGGCAAGTCGCGGCCGACTCCGTTACATTATTGCAACACCATGCCGACCCTGACTCTTGCCGACCGCCTGGTCGCAGCCGCGGACCGCGCGCTGCGGACGGTTGCCGCGCGGCCGACGGCGCTTCGGCCGAGTCCGGCTGCGCAGGTTCGCAGCCCTGAGCCTGACCTGAGCGATGCCCAACGGCGCGAAACGGCCGCGCTGATGCGAGTCAACCATGTCGGCGAAGTGTGTGCCCAGGCGCTTTACGACGCGCAGGCGCTGGCGACGCGTGACCCGCAGCTGCGTGCGCTGTTCGAGGGCGCTGCGGCGGAGGAAGCCGACCACCTGGCCTGGACGCAGGCCCGAATCGAGGAACTCGGTGGCCGCACCAGCCGCCTGAATCCTCTCTGGTACGGCGGTGCCTTCGCCATCGGCCTGCTGGCCGCCCGCAGCGGCGATCGCATCAGCCTGGGCTTCATGGCAGAGACCGAGCGGCAGGTGGAGCAGCACCTTGACAGCCATCTCGAGCGCCTGCCGGAAACGGACCTGCGTTCGCGCGCGGTGATCGAGCAGATGAAGGCCGACGAAGTCCAGCATGCGGACGGCGCCGACGCCCGCGGAGGCGTGCCGCTGCCGCTGCCGGCGCGCTGGGCCATGCGGTTGGCGGCAAAGGTCATGACGACCACCGCGCACCACATCTAGCTCATTGCCTGACCGCCCGGAGAGACGGCGCCGGGCTCCAAGGGCTAGCCGCGCGCCTCAGGCCGGTTCGACCACCGTCTCGATGCGGATCACGGCGGTCTTGGCCAGCATGGCCGTGGCCGAGCAGTACTTGTCGTGCGACAGCGCGACCGCGCGCTCAACCGCTGCCCGATCGAGATTCCGGCCGCGCACGATGAAGCGCATCGTGATTTCGGTGAACACCTTGGGATCGGAGTTCGCCCGCTGCGCTTCGAGCTTCACTTCGCAGGACTGCACGTCGTGCCGGCCGCGCTTGAGGATCAGCACGACGTCATAGGCTGTGCAGCCTCCGGTGCCGATCAGCACCATTTCCATTGGCCGCGGGGCGAGGTTGCGACCGCCGCCCTCCGGGGAGCCGTCCATCGAGACCAGGTGACCGCTGCCCGATTCGGCCACGAAACTCATTCCCTCACCGCTCCACTTGACGACACAGTTCACCGATGGCTCCGTCTGGGTTTGCGCGCGGCATCATTTCCGAGCCAGTGCTCGAATGTCTGGCGCCTCGCTATAA
>JALORV010000094.1 GCA_025458735.1 Burkholderiaceae bacterium
AGCTCGCGCAGCGCCAGGCGGCGCGTCGCCGGCTCGCCCGGAAAGGCGCACAGGAACAGCAGGTCCTCGTGGTAGTCGGTGAGCTGCCGCAGAGTGCGCGGCCGGCAGCCGGCGAGTGCGGCTAGCAGGCGGCGCTTGTCCGCTTCGGCCGCCGCACCGAAGCTCGCCCGGACCTGGCGCAGCTGCCGCAGCATCCCCGCTGCGGCTGGCAAAGAGCTCGGTGGCTTGGGCATGGCGCCAGTATTGCAGCCCGCGGCTGCGCGTCAACCGCGGTGGCCGGACGCGCCGCGCGGGCGATCGACCTCAGGTGTTCGAGACCTTGATCGACGGCATCTTCAGCGACATGTCCTTGGCCTTCTCGGCGATGCGCACCGCGACCTTGCGCGCGATCTCCTTGTAGGTCCGGGTGATCTCGCCGTCGGGCTCGGCCACGACGGTCGGCCGGCCCGAGTCGGCCTGCTCGCGGATGCGGATGTCGAGCGGCAGGCTGCCCAGATAGTCGACGCCGTACTGCTCGGCCATCTTCCTGCCGCCCTCTACTGCTCGGCCATCTTCCTGCCGCCTTCGGCGCCGAAGATGTGCTCGGCATGGCCGCACTGGGAGCACACGTGCACGGCCATGTTCTCGACGATGCCGAGGATCGGGATGCCGACCTTCTCGAACGGCCATGTTCTCGACGATGCCGAGGATCGGGATGCCGACCTTCTCGAACATCTTCAGCCCCTTCTTGGCATCGATCAGCGCGATGTCCTGGGGCGTCGTGACGATGACCGCACCGGTGACCGGCACCTGCTGTGCGAGCGTGAGCTGGATGTCGCCGGTGCCGGGCGGCATGTCGACGACCAGGTAATCGAGGTCCTTCCAGTTGGTCTGGCCGAGCAGCTGCTGCAGCGCCTGCGTCACCATCGGCCCGCGCCACACCATCGGCTGGTCGGCATCGATCAGCAGTCCGATCGAGCTCATCTGCAGCCCGTGGTTTTCCTTCGGTTCGAGCGAGCGGCCGTCGACGCTCTCCGGCTGCCCGGACACGCCGAGCATGGTGGGCTGGCTGGGGCCGTAGATGTCCGCATCGAGCACACCGACACGGGCGCCCTCGGCGGCCAGCGCCAGCGCGAGGTTGGCCGCGATCGTGCTCTTGCCGACGCCGCCCTTGCCGGAGGCGACGGCGATGATGTTCTTGACGTTCGGCATCACCTTGAGCCCGCGCTGCACGGCGTGCGCGACGATCTTCATCGTCACGCTGGCGCTCACGTTGGCGGCACCCGCCGCCTTCAGCGCGTCGATGACCCGGCGGCGGATCGGCTCGACCTGGCTCGCTCCGGGGTAGCCAAGTTCGATTTCGACGCTGACGTCGTCGCCCTCGACCCGGACGTTGCGCGCCGAACGGGAAGCAACGAGATCCTTGCCGGTGTTCGGATCGATGATGCCCGCGAGCACCTGGTTGACGCTGTCAACGCTGAGAGCCATGGCTGGAATGTCCTGGCAGCAGAAAGATGAGCCTGCGAGTCTAGCGGAGCGCTCGCAGCACGACCCGGTTGGTAGAATCCCTGCGCCGTTCCCCATGGCTCCACGCTCGACTCCACCTCATGCGCCGGCACCTGCCCTGTTTGTTCCCGACCCTGGAGGTCGGTGGCCGCGCGCCTGGACGAATGTGCCCGCTGTCGCGCTGACAGCCCGCCGCGGGGCCCGCCGCGGTCGCCAGCACTTCGGAAACTGATGCCATGAACCGTCGCAACCTGTTCGTCACCACCGCCCTGCCCTACGCCAACGGCCCGCTGCACGTCGGCCACATCATGGAGTACATCCAGGCCGACATCTGGGTGCGCTACCAGCGCATGCGCGGCCACGCCGTGCACTTCGTCGGCGCCGAGGACGCGCACGGCGCGCCGATCATGATCGCCGCAGAAAAGGCGGGCCAGACGCCGCAGCAGTTCATCGACGCCATGCGCGCCACCCGGCCGCGCTACCTGGACGGCTTCCTGGTCGGCTTCGACCACTGGCACAGCACCGACTCGCCGGAAAACGTCGCGCTGTCGCAGTCGATCTACCGCGCACTCCGGGACGACGGGCTGATCAGCACGCGCACCATCGAGCAGTTCTACGACCCGGTGAAGGGGATGTTCCTGCCCGATCGCTACATCAAGGGCACGTGTCCGAAGTGCGGCGCGAAGGACCAGTACGGCGACAACTGCGAGGTATGCGGCTCGACCTACGCGCCGACCGACCTCATCGAGCCGTATTCGGTGCTGACCGGCGCCCGGCCCGAACTGCGCACCTCGGAGCATTGCTTCTTCCGCCTGTCGGATGCGCGCTGCGTCGAGTTCCTGCGCGAATGGACCGCGGGCACCAACCGACGCGGCGAGAAACACCTGCAGCCCGAGGTGTACGCCAAAACCCAGGAATGGCTCGGCCCGGACGGCAAGGGCCTCGTGGACTGGGACATCTCGCGCGACGCACCGTACTTCGGCATTCCGGTCCCGGATGCGCCGGACAAATACTTTTACGTCTGGTACGACGCGCCGATCGGGTACCTGGCATCGCTGCAGGCGTATTTCGCGAGCGGCAAGGCGAAGGCCAACGGCGAGCCGCGCCAATTCGAGGAATTCCTGGCCGCCACCGATGTCGAGCAGATCCACTTCATCGGCAAGGACATCATCTACCACCACACGCTGTTCTGGCCGGCGGTCCTGCACTTCTCCGGGCGCAAGGTGCCCGACAACATCTACGTGCACGGCTGGATCACCGTCAGCGGCGAGAAGATGAGCAAGAGCCGCGGCACCGGCATCGATCCGCTGCGCTACCTGGAGTGCGGCCTGAATCCGGAGTGGTTCCGCTACTACGTCGCGGCCAAGCTCAACGGCCGCGTCGAGGACGTGGACTTCAACCCCGACGACTTCCTGCAGCGGGTCAACAGCGACCTGATCGGCAAGTACGTCAACATCGCCAGCCGCGCCGCCAGCTTTCTCGCCCGCAGCTTCGACGGCGCGCTGTCGCGCCCCGACGCTGCCGGCACCAGCCTCGCTGCCGCGCTGGCTGCCAGCCGCGAGATCGCCGCGCACTACGAGCAGCGCGAGTTCGGCAAGGCGCTGCGCGAGGTGATGCGCGCGGCGGACATCGCCAACGAGCACTTCGACCAGCGCAAGCCGTGGGAACTCGCCAAGGATCCGGCCCGCCGCGCGGAGCTGCAGGCCGTCTGCAGCGATGTGGTGCGCGCTTTCCGGGTACTGACGGTCTGCCTGGCGCCGGTGCTGCCGGCCACCGCCGAGCGGGTGGCCCGCGAACTGTTCGGCATGGACCGCCCGTTTGTCTGGTCCGATCTCGAGACGCAGCCGGACCGCATCGCCCCGTACAAGCACCTGATGACGCGCGTCGAGGCCAAGCAGGTCGATGCGCTGTTCGAGCCGCCGCCGCAGCCGGTCGCACAGACAGTGGCGGCGCTGCCGGGCGGTGCCGCCATCGCCGACACGATCACGATCGACGACTTCGCCAAGCTCGATTTCCGCATCGCGAAGATCGTGACCGCCGCCTACGTCGAGGGCAGCGACAAGCTGCTGAAGCTGACACTCGATGCCGGCGAAGGGCGCGAGCGCACCGTTTTTTCGGGCATCAAGTCCGCCTACAAGCCGGAAGATCTGGTGGGTCGACTGACGGTGCTGGTTGCCAACCTCGCTCCGCGCAAGATGAAGTTCGGCCTCAGCGAAGGCATGGTGCTGGCCGCCAGTCATGCCGACGAGAAGTCGCACCCCGGCATCTTCCTGCTTGATCCCGATCAGGGAGCGCAGCCCGGCATGCGAGTGAAGTAGCCGCGAGACACCGCCGGGGTGAGCTGGGGCCGGGAGTCCCCGTCATGACAGCACCTGCCGCATTGCTGCAACGCTGGCGCGCGCAACTGGCCCGCCTGCCCTTCGCGCCGTTCCGGCCGTATCTGGTCGGCGCCCTGCGCGGCTACCGCCGCGAGAATTTCATCAAGGACGTCTCGGCCGGCGTCACGGTCGGCATCGTGGCGCTGCCGCTGGCAATGGCCTTCGGCATCGCCAGCGGAGTGGCGCCGGCGCAGGGCATCTTCACCGCCATCATCGCCGGCTTCCTCATCTCGGCCCTCGGCGGCTCGCGCGTGCAGATCGGCGGCCCGGCCGGCGCTTTCATCGTGATCATCTACGGGATCATCGAGCGCTACGGCCTCGCCAACCTGCTGATTGCCACGATGTGCGCCGGCGTGCTGCTGTTCGCGATGGGCCTTGCACGCATGGGCAACCTGGTGCGCTTCATCCCGGTCTCGATCGTGATCGGCTTCACCAACGGGATCGCGGTGCTGATCGCGGTCTCGCAGATCAAGGACTTCCTCGGCCTGTCGATCGAGCGCATGCCGGCCGACTTCTTCCAGCAGCTGGGCACGCTGTCGGGTGCGATGCACACGGTCAACCCGATCGCGGTAGCGATCGGTGCCGCTTCGCTGGCGCTGATCGTCGTCTGGCCCAAGTCCTACCAGATGGGACACGTGCCCTGGCAGCGCTGGGTGGCCCATGTGCCAGGCACGATCGTCGCTCTCGCGCTCGCCACCATCGTCGTCACCGTCTTTCACCTGCCGGTCGAGACCATCGGTTCGAAGTTCGGCGGCATCCCGCAGGCGCTGCCGGCCTTCGCACTGCCGGAGTTTTCGTGGGACCTCGCAAAGCAGCTGGTGGCACCGACCATCACGATCGCACTGCTCGGTGCGATCGAGTCGCTGCTGTGCGCGCGCGTGGCCGACAACATGATCGACGACCGCCACGACCCCAACCAGGAACTGATGGCGCAGGGTGCGGCCAACTTCGTCGCGCCATTTTTCGGCGGCATCCCGGCCACCGGCACCATCGCCCGCACCGTCACCAACATCAAGAGCGGCGCCACCAGTCCGGTGGCCGGCATCGTGCACGCGATCACGCTGCTGGTGATCATTCTGGTGGCCGCACCGCTGGCCACCAACATCCCGCTGGCGGCGCTGGCGGCGATCCTGATGTTCGTCGCCTGGAACATGGGCGAGTGGCGCGAGTTCGCGCGGCTGAAGCAGTTCGCGCTGACCTACCGCACGACGCTGCTCGCGACCTTCTTCCTGACCGTGGTGTTCGACCTGACGGTGGCCGTCGAGGTCGGGCTGGTGCTGTCGAGCCTGTTCTTCATCTACCGCATCTCGCAGCTGACGCGGGTGGAGCCGATCGCCCTTCCGGCGGCCGATGGCAGTGCGGCTGCGACGCAGGGGCTGGAAGCCTATCGGCTGTACGGGTCGCTGTTCTTCGGCGCCGTCTCGAAGCTCGAGGCGCTGACCGATCCGGCGCGCTATGCCGGCGCGGCGGCCCCGCGCGTGATCATCCTCGACCTGGTGCAGCTGATCTCGCTCGACACCACCGGCCTGGAGACGCTGGACGCGCTGCGCCGCCAGCTCGCCAAGCGCGGCGGCACGCTGGTGCTGGCCGGACCCAACGAGCAGCCGCTTTCACTGCTGCGCCGTTCGGGTTTCGTCGACCGCCTCGGGGCCGCCAACGTGGTC
>JALORV010000095.1 GCA_025458735.1 Burkholderiaceae bacterium
TCGTCCATCACGCCGCCCAGCACGACATAGAACAGCAGCACCAGCGCCAGCACGGCGAGCGGTGGCAGCGGCAGCGCGCCGACGAACGCGGCCGCGCGCGCCGGCATCTGCGACAGCGCCAGCGCGCCGTTGAGCATGTCGGCGCCGAGGAAGATCATGAAGATGATGCCGGACATCTCGGCGGTGGCAAGCAGCGCGCTGCGCAGGCCGGCCATGGTCAGCGCCCCGCGCGCGATGCCGACCCCGGCGGTCAGCGCCACGCCGATCGCGGCCGCTTCGGTGGCGGTGAACACGCCGCCGTAGATGCCGCCCAGCACGACGAGGAAGATCACCAGCACCGGCAGCACGCCGGCCAGAGTCGCCCAGCGCGCGCGCCACGGCACCCTCGGCTCGGCCGGCCCGAGCGCCGGCCGCCAGCGCATCAGCAGCGCGATCGCCGCGCAGTACAGCAGCGCGGCCAGCAGTCCCGGCAGCAGCGCCGCCGCGAACAGCCGCGCGATGTTCTGCTCGGCGACGATTGCATAGAGCACCAGCACCACCGACGGTGGGATCAGGATGCCCAGCGTGCCGCCGGCCGCCAGCGCTGCCACCGCGAAGCCGCCGTCGTAGCGGTAGCGGCGCATCTCCGGCAGCGCCACCTGCGCGATGGTGGCCGCGGTGGCCACCGACGAGCCGCACACGGAGCCGAACGCCGCGCTGGCCAGCACCGAGGCCTGCGCCAGCCCGCCGCGCCAGTGACCGACGAAGCTGGTGGCGGCGGTAAACAGCGCGCGCGACAGGCCACCCTCGGTGGCCAGCTGGCCCATCAGCAGGAACAGCGGGATCACCGACAGGTCGTAGATCGAGAAGCGCGCGAAGGCCATGCCCTTCAGGTAGGCGAGCAGCGGGCCGGCGCCCGACAGCAGGACATAGCCCGCCGCGCCCGGCAGGAACATCGCCAGCCAGATCGGCACGCGCAGCGCCATCAGCAGCAGCATGGCGATGAACAGCAGCAGCGGCGACCAGGCCGCCATCAGCGCGGAGTCGATGCGTCCTCCTGCGCGTCGTCGGGCCCGATCAGCGCGATCAGCGCGGCCAGGGCCAGCGCCGGCACCAGCGCGGCATAGGCGAGCCACAGCGGAAAGCCCAGCACCATGCTGGTTTCGCCCGCGCGCCGCAGATCGGCCACGCCGACACCGGCGCGCCAGGCCAGCAGCATCAGCACCGCCGCCGCCATGCCGTGCGCGCAGCGGTCGAGCCAGCGGTGCACCCCGGTGCCGGCACGCGCCGTGAAGAGAGCGACGATCAGATGACGGCCCTGCAGCTGGCAGACCGGAAGGAACAGCGCCAGCGCGGCGGCAATGCCAAACTGCACCAGCTCGACGTCGCCCGGCAGCGGACGGTCAGCCGCGGCGCGGCCCACGACCGAAGCCAGCGTCACCGCCACCACCAGCAGCAGAACGATGCCGCCCAGCAGGGCCGAAGCGCGGGCCGCGCCGCGCAGCACCCGCCGCATCTACCGCGCCGGCGTGCGCGCTGCTGAGGCGGCGGCGCTGCGCGCCAGCAGGGCACGCGCATCGGCGAGCAACCGGTCGCCATCGAGCTGGCGGCGATTCATCTCGCCGACCCAGTCGGCCATCACCGGCTGGGCCGCACGCTGCCAGCGCGCCAGTTCCGCGGCGGGCACCACGATCACCGTGTTGCCGCGGTCGAGTGCGAGCTGGCGCGCCGGTGCCTTCTGCTCGTCCCACAGCCGCCCGGCACTGGCCGACAGTTCCAGCCCGGAATTGCGATCGATCACCGCGCGCAGATCGGGCGGCAGCGCGGCGTAGGTCTTCGCGTTCATCGCGAACAGGAACACCGCCGTGTACAGCGCCGGCACATTGGGGTCGGTCTCCGTGTGAAAGCGCGCGACCTCCTGCACCTTGACCGCGGGCACCACTTCCCACGGCACCACGGCGCCGTCGATCACGCCCTTGCTCATCGCGTCGGCCAGTCCGGTGACCGGCATCGAGACCGGCGCTGCGCCGAGCGCCGCCAGCAGCTTGTTGGTCTGCCGCGTCGGTGCGCGCAGCTTCAGGCCGCGGAAGTCCTCCAGCACGCGCACCGGCTTGTCGCGCGTGTGCAGGTAGCCGGCGTCGTGCACATGCACTGCCAGCGGCCGGACCTCGCCAAACTCGGCGCGACCATGCTGTTCGTAGAACTGCCAGGCCGCGCGCGATGCCGACTGTGCGTCGCCGATCATGAACGGCAGCTCGAACACTTCCATCCTGGGAAAGCGCCCGGCGTTGTACCCCGGCAGCGTCCAGACGATGTCGACGACGCCATCGCGCACCTGGTCGTAGAGCTGCGCTGCAGTGCCCCCCAGCTGCATCGAAGGAAAGATCTGGCACTTGAGCCGGCCCGCCGACTCGGCCTCGATCTTCGCGCACCACGGCACGATCAGCTTCGCGTGCGTGGTCGAGCCGGGCGGCAGGAAGTGATGCACCTTCAGCGTGACCGCGGGCTGCGCCGCGGCCGCGCCAACGGCGAGTCCGACGAGCGCTGCGACGACACCACGAAACAGGAAGCGACGCTGCCTTGCCATGGCATTCAGACGATGCGCACCTGCAGCGTGCCCAGCCCGGCCACGCCACCCACCAGCAGGTCGCCCCGCACCACGGCGCCGACCCCTTCGGGAGTGCCGGTGTAGATCAGGTCGCCCGGCGCCAGCGTGTAGTACTTCGACAGGTGCGAAACCGTCTCGTTGACGTTCCAGATCAGCTTGTCGATATCGCTCGACTGGCGCTTCGCGCCGTTGACTTCGAGCCAGATCGCGCCCGCCGTGATTTCGCCCGTGGCCGCGATCGGCTTCAGCGGCGAGATCGGCGCCGAGCAGTCGAAGCCCTTGGCGACGTCCCACGGCCGTCCCTTGTCGCGCAGCGCGAACTGCAGGTCGCGCCGCGTCATGTCGAGGCCGACCGCGTAGCCCCAGAGGTGTGCAGCGGCCGCTTCCGGCGCGATGTCGCGCCCGGCACGGCCGATCGCCACCACCAGCTCGATCTCGTGATGCAGGTTCGTCGTCTCGCCCGGATAGGGCATCTCCCCGGTGGCGCCCCACGGCACCGGCAGCACCGCGTCCGCAGGCTTCATGAAGAAAAACGGCGCCTCGCGTCCCGAGAAGCCCATTTCCTTCGCGTGATCGGCGTAGTTGCGGCCGACACAGTAGATCCGGTGCACCGGGTAAAGATCCGTCGTGCCGTCGATCGGCACCACCGCCTGCGCCGGCGCGGCAAATGCATAGCCCATCAGATCAGCCCTCCTCGGACAGGGCGGCAAGCGTACTAGAACAGTGCCGCGCCACGGCGGCTGCTGCGGCGGAGCGCGAGGGCTAAGCGGGCGTCGGCCCACTGGCGCGTCCGATCGCCCGCGACAGCAGCGCGACCGGGATCACCCCGACCAGCACGATCGACAGCGCCGGCAGCGCCGCTTCGGCCAGCCGCTCGTCGCTGGCCATCTGGTAGGCGATCACCGCGAGCGTGTCGAAATTGAACGGCCGCAGCACCAGCGTGGCCGGCAGCTCCTTCATCACGTCGACGAACACCAGCAGCGTTGCGGCCAGCACTGATGGCGCCAGGATCGGCAGGTGCACGCGCCGGAAGGTCTCGAGCGTCGACGCGCCAAGGCTGCGCGCGCTGGCATCCATGGCGGGCGTGATGCGCGCGAGCCCGGCCTCGACCGACTGATAGGCCACAGCGAAATAGCGCACGAGGTAACCGTAGAGCAGCGCGAACACGCTGCCGGTCAGCAGCAGCCCGGTGCCCCAGCCGAGCGCCGAGCGCAGCAGGGCGTCGATGCCGTTGTCGAGGCGTGCCAGCGGCACCAGGATGCCGACGGCGATCACGGCGCCCGGCAGGGCATAGCCGAGGCTCATCATGCGTACCGAGGCCTGCACCAGCGTGGCCGGCAGCCCGCGCTCCGCGGCCCGCGCCGCATAGGCCAGGCCGAGCACGACCGCCAGCACCACCGCCGCGCCGCCGGTGGCGATGCCGATCGTGTTGGCGAGCCAGTGCAGGTAGCGCGGCCAGTCGACGCTCTCCCAGGCCGGCAGCAGCAGTCGCAGCAGCAGGATCACCGGCAGCACGAAACCCAGCAGCACCGGCAGCGCGCAGGCGGCCATCGCGGCCGCCGCACGTGTACCGCTCAGGACGGCGCGCGGCGCCGGCCGCTGGCTCGCTGTCGGCGTGAAGTAACTCGCCCGGCCGCGCGCGCGGCGCTCCAGCAGCAGGATGCCGAGCACGATCACCAGCAGCACGGCCGCCAGCTGGCTCGCCGCCAGGCGGTCGCCGAGCGAAAACCAGGCGCGGTAGATGGCCGTGGTGAACGTCTGCAGGCCGAAGTAGGCCGACGCGCCATAGTCGGCGAGCGTTTCCATCAGTGCCAGCAGCGCACCCGCCGCGATCGCCGGGCGTGCCAGCGGGATGTTCACCTGCCACCAGGTCTGCCACGGCGTCAGCCCGAGGCTGCGGGCGGCGTCGATCATCGCCGCCGTGCGCGCGAGGAAGGCGGTGCGAGCCAGCAGATAGACGTACGGGTACAACACCAGGCTGAAGACGAGCATGCCGCCGCCCAGTGAACGGATCTCGGGGAACCAGTAGTCACCGCGCCGCCACCCGAAGCTCTCGCGCAGCGCGCCTTGCAGCGGGCCGGAGTACTGCAGCGCATCGGTATAGGCATAGGCGACGATGTAAGCGGGCATCGCCAGCGGCAGCAGCAGTGCCCACTCGGCCACGCGACGGCCCGGAAACTCGCAGCTGGCGGCAATCCATGCGGTGGCGGTGCCGATGATCACCACGCCGGCCACGACGCCGGCGCCAAGCACCAGGGTTTCCAGCAGCGCGCCCGGAATCACCGTGGTCGCCAGGTGCTGCAGCGTATCGGTCGA
>JALORV010000096.1 GCA_025458735.1 Burkholderiaceae bacterium
CGCAGTACCTGGGGGTGACTTTCTAGGCCATGCCTGGCAAGGTCTTCGAGGCACACCTCCTGGGCTCGGTCCCCTCCTGGTCCCCCTCGCGGGCGCGCCCAATGGCGCCGCCGCTACGGGCACCCTCCCCTCTTCGACACTCCTGGCATCCTGCCTGCCTTACAATGAAGTAAGGACTTTGGAGAGCCCACATGTCCACCGCCACCCTCACCACCAAGGGCCAGATCACCATCCCCGTCGATGTTCGCCGCGCGCTCAACGTCGAGCCTGGCGACCGGGTCGAGTTCGTCCAGATCGAGCCCGGCCGCTTCGAGGTGATCGCCGCCACGCGCTCCGTCCGCGAGCTCAAGGGGCGTTTTGGCAAGCTTCGAGGTGATCGCCGCCACGCGCTCCGTCCGCGAGCTCAAGGGGCGTTTTGGCAAGCCAGGTCGCACGGTCTCCATCGAGGAGATGAACGCCGCCATCGCGGCGCAGGCTGCGCGAACGCGTTGATCGGGCTGGATACCAACGTCCTGGTGCACTACATCATGCAGGACGATCCGAGACAGTCGCCAAAGGCGACGCGTCTGATCGAAAGCCTGACCAGCGAGCAGCCCGGCTTCGTGCCACTGGTGGCCGTCGTCGAACTCGTCTGGGTGCTGTCGTCCAGCTACGGGCTCAACAAGGACGAGTTGGTCGAGGCGCTGGACCTGCTGCTGCGCAGCAAGGAGATCGTGGTCGACCGCGCGGACTTGGTGTTGCAGGCGCAGCGGCGCTTCGCCAAGGGCGGTGCGGACTTCGCGGACTGAGCGGACCATGACCTTCGATACCGGTGCCGCGAAGGCAGCGGGGATGACGTTGGTGGCGTGATCGCGACGCCCTGCGATCGGCACCGAAGGTGTCGGTCGCAAAGCCCCGAACAGGCACTGTGCCCTCGGGGCCGCCGTCTCAGTCTCAGTGTGCGTGATCCGCGGCGCCTTGATCCGCTTGAACGCCAGCTCCGCAGCGTGAGCTGTCCGTCGCGGCGGCGCCCTGAACTCGTAGTCTCGGACGCTTACCGGTCATAGCGGTGCAAGCTCGCTCGTCCCATGAAGGGCCGGTCATACCAGCCCATCGACGCGCTCCGACGCTGTCGGACGCCCGGCCCGGATCATTGACGTTCCGCATCTACGAAGCTGCCGTTCGTGGCCTACGGCGGTCGGCCAGACAGCCGCCGCTCATGGCTGCCGGCGCCCGGCCATGACCCGGCACGGGTGTAGGGCAGCTATGGAGCCAACTCAATGAGTAGCCTTACACCGCCGCCCGTTCACATGCAGCGGGCGCTGAACGCTACGAGCCCGTCGGCAGCCTGTCGCGGTACAACCGCAGCGCGGTGATCAGGTCGTAGATCAGCGTTTCCTGGTAGCGATACGACATCTCCTCGCCCATCGGCACAAGCACCGACAAGGATTGCTTGCGGCAACGCTCCGCGAGCGCGGTCAAGCGCGCCATCAGCGCCTCGAGCCTGGCCCTGGCTTGCGGTGTGGCGTGCCGGGGGTCGGCCGGCATCTCGGCGATCGCGCCGACCGTGATGCCGGCGCCGAAGATTTCGGGAATTTCGCTCTCGAGCTTGACCCGGAGGGCATCGACGCGCCACAGGCGGAATCGATGTGCCATCCCCATGCCACTGAACAGCAGCGACAGGGCCACGCCGATCTGGATCCAGGTGGGCAGGGGCATGATGTCCGACGCCCACGGCGCATAGGTCCCGAGCATATCGGGCCCTTCGTCCTTGAAAAAGCTCTGCGCTACGCTGTTCATCGGTAGCCCGGTCTGGTTGGGCGAGCTGCTGTTGTGGCGTACGAAGGTCGGCGACAGGTGGGCTGCCGCGGCCATGAGCCCTTGCAGGGCCCCGTTGGACGCGCAGCCGTTGCCGACGATGAGCGTATCTATCTGCAGTACCTGCTTGTCCACGCGCGGCAGCAGTTGCAGGTAGTCCAGCTGCCCGGCCTCGATGACACCGACGCGCGCAAACGGCAGGTGGTGCGGAAGCGCGTCCACGTAGGGCATCGCGAGGATGTCCAGGTTGCGGCGCACGACCGCGTCGGACAGCAGCTTGGCTTGTTCCGAGATCACCATCGCGCCGAGGTCGAGCTCGCCACGCTCGAGCATGTCGAGCTGCTCGTCGATCGACGGCGTCACGACGACGACCTCCAGCCCGCCCGCTGCGCCCAACACCCGTCGCATGAGCTGCTCGGTACCGCTGCCCACCGGGCCGATGCCCAGGCGCACACTCTTCAGGTCGGCCGGAACCTTGAAGCGATCGAGGTTGCGACCCAGGATGATCAGCGACTCCGGTTGCGGCAGGCGCCCTATTAATTCGAGTCCATGGCCTTCGGGATACGACATGCCATCCTGCACCAGCGCCAGGTGCACGTCGCAGGTCTTGCGTGCGGCGATCAGGCGTTGGATGTTTTCGGCGGACCCGGCCGTGGCGACGTTGACCAGCTTCCCCTTGCGGCGCGACACCTCGCCGGCGAAGCCATCGACGACGGCGTGATACCGGCCGGTCGGGCTGCCTGACAGCATCGTGACCTCGACATGGCGCAGGCTGGGTCGCGGGTCCAGCCAGGCGACCAGGGCGGCCAACACGAAGAGACCAGCGAAGAAGAGCGCCGTCTTCTTGGCCGGTGACAGCGAACCGCCCTGTTCGGTTCGGCCGAGTACACGTTTCAGGCGGTCTTTGGAGATGAGGCCGCCGGGCTGTTCTGCCATGGTCTTGGGGTCGCAGTGGCTGAAGGTGTGGGGGGATCAACGGAGCCGCCCCCTTGCCCGCGCGGGTGATTTTGATGCAGCAATCATGCGGACCGATGATCCTGCGCGACGGCACGACGCACCTGCTAATGTCGCCTCTGGAGTTCATCCAGCTGATGGCCGCTTGGTGCCACCTCCGCGGCTGGGCCAGACAATGACTCCTGTACGGCTGTCTACTGGGTTGGTCCGATGCTCGGTCTGGATCGGGTCCGGCCAACCAATCCCCTGAACTCGTTGCCCGAAACCTGCGGGTCGAGTTGGGCTGCTGTGCAGCTGACGTTCGTCTAGGCCGGGTCCCGACCCGTTGCTGCCGCTTGGTGCGAGAGATACCGGCCCTTCGGCCCTGGCGCCAAACGCTGGCATCCAGCCTCATACAAGTCACAGCGGTCGCAGTGCGCGTGCCGCGGCAGCCACCACCTCGCGGCTCAAGCCGTCGATCAACGACGACGCGGCGCGGGCGTGCTGCCAGTACAGCGGCACATCGAGCGCGGTATCGGGCACCAGTTCGACCAGCGAGCCGGTGGCCAGGAGCGGGGCGATCAACGCCTGCGGATGCAGACCCCACCCCATGCCCGCCAGCGCGGCGGTGACGAAGGCATGCGCTGAAGGCACCGCATGCCGGGGAAGTTCCACATCCCGGTGGCACAGGCGCCGAACCCAGCGGGCCTGCAGGTCGTCCTTGGCGTTGAACACTAGGCTGGGCGCCCGCGTAAGGCTGCCCGCCCCGACGCCGCCGACGAAGTGGCGCGCCATGTAGGCCGGGCTGGCGGCCGCGAGATAGCGCATGGCACCCAGCGGCCGGCTGTTGAAGCCCGCTGGGGGCCGAGCCGTTCCGGTCACGGCGGCCAGCACGGCGCCGCTGCGCAGCCATGTGGCGGTGTGATCCTGGTCGTCCACCGACAGTTCGACTAGCACGGGGGCATCGGCCGCGAAGGCGGCCACCGCGGGTGCGAACCAGGTGGCCAGGCTGTCCGCGTTGACGGCGATCGGCAGCGCCACGCGGGTGAGGCCTTCAGGTGCCAGTGCCGGCAGTGCGCCCTGCAGTTCCTGCTCGAGGAGCCGCACGCGATCCACGTGCTGGCACAGACGCCGGCCGGTATCGGTGGGGCGGCAAGGCTGGCCGCGCACGACCAGGGCGCAGCCCACCCGTTCTTCCAGAGAGCGAATGCGCTGCGACACCGCCGATGGCGTGACGAACAGCGCCTGCGCCGCGCGCTCGAAACTGCCTTCCCGTACGACGGCGGCCAGCGCGGAGAGTGCGGCGTAGTCGAGCATGGTTCAGTCTGGCTTCATCGTGATTAGTAGGATTAGTTTGTCTTCAGGCGCCGAGGTTGGCAAGCTTGGCGCACCATGGACCCCACAGCCGCTTCTCCTCTCGCCTTCCCGGTCTTCGTGCAGGGCCTGGCCCTGAGCTTCGGGCTCATCGTGGCGATTGGTGCGCAGAACGCCTTCGTGCTGCGCCAGGGTCTGCGCCGCGAGCACGTGGGCAGCGTGGTGTTGTTCTGCGCGGTGGCAGACGCGGTGCTCATCGCGGCGGGGGTCATGGGCATGGCGCAGGCTCTCGGGCAGAGCCCGAACCTGGCGCGCGCCCTGGCCTTGGCGGGCGCGGCGTTCCTGGCCGTCTACGGCTGGCAGGCGCTGCGACGCGCGCGGCAGGTCCACCGGCTGGATGCGTCGGCGGCCGGTTCGTCGTTGTCGCTGGCCGCGGCGGTGGCGCAAGCGGCCGCCTTCACGCTGCTGAATCCGCACGTCTATCTGGACACCGTGCTGCTGGTCGGCAGCATCGGCGCGCAGCAGCCGGCAGCACTGCGGGGCTGGTTCATCGCCGGGGCCGCAGGGGCCAGCCTGGTCTGGTTCTCGCTGCTGGGCTTTGGTGCTCGTTGGCTGGCGCCGTGGTTTGCCCGGCCGCGGGCCTGGCAGGTGCTTGACGGCTTGATCGGCGCGACCATGTTCGTGCTGTCTGCGCTGCTGGTGCGGCACGCGCTGGTCGGGATGTGAAGGGCCGCGCATGTACGTGAATCCGCTGCACCGACTGACCGATCGCGAGACCCTGTTCGCGCTCATGGCGTCTCACCCGCTCGGTGCTTGGGTGTGCCACGGCCGCGACGGCCTCATCGCCAACCACGTGCCCTTCCTGCTGGACCGCAGCCGCGGGCCGTTCGGTACCTTGATCGGCCATGTCTCGCGCGCCAACCCTGTCTGGCGCGAGCTCGGTTCGGCCGGTCCGTCCGTGGTGATATTCCAGGGACCCCAGGCCTACATCACGCCAGGCTGGTACCCGAGCAAGGCCGAGCACGGCGAGGTCGTGCCCACCTGGAATTACGTGGTGGCTCACGCCCATGGCGTGGCGCGTGCGGTGGAGGACCGCGATTGGGTCTTCGACATGCTCAAGCGCCTTGTCACGGCCCATGAGGCTGCTCGGCCTTCGCCTTGGTCGGTTTCCGATGCACCGGTCCCTTTCATGGACAGGATGATGCGGGCCATCGTAGGCATCGAGATTCGTATCGATCGCCTGGAAGGCAAGCTCAAAGCAAGCCAGGACGAAGCGATGCCCGACCGCCGCGGGACCGTTCGTGGACTGCGTGAGCAGGCCTGCGACACGGCACGCGCCATGGCGGCGCTTGTCCAAGATGCGATCGAAGCGCAAGCCGCCGACAGTTCCTGACCGCCATGTGCAGTTCGATGCTGCGCCCTTGAGAGGCGGCTCTCTGGTGCTCAGGCGAATGTCGCTCAATGGCCGGGTCGAGTCAGCGTCGGGGTCGGATTCCTCGCCGAAAACCTGCCGCTCGCGGTGCCCAAGCTACCCGAATTTCGCGGGCGTCGGGAAGGTCCGGTTGTGGCCGGGTCGAGCCGCAACATGTTCCAGATTGCCCGCCGGAAACCTGCCGTTCGTCGGTGTCGAGCGACACAAGTTTCGAGCGGGTCCGGAAGGGCAACTCCTGGCCGGTGGCGGTCCCGCGGCAGCCTAGGAGGATCGCGAAATGTTGGTCTTGCGGCCCGAGCCGCCGAGCGGACCGGATGGAAGGTTGCGTCGGGCTTCGAACTCCTTCCCTGGGCGCTTGTTGGCGGCGACCCATCCA
>JALORV010000097.1 GCA_025458735.1 Burkholderiaceae bacterium
CCGCCGACTTCCTGCAAAGACATCGACCGACGGAACAGCCATGATCTTCGTCACCGGCGGCGCCGGCTTCATCGGCGCGAACTTCGTCCACGACTGGCTGGCGGCCGAACGCGAGGGTGTCCTCGTGATCGACAAGCTGACCTACGCGGGCAACCTCGACAACCTGTCGGCCCTGCGCGGCGACAGCCGCTTCGAGTTCGCGCAGGTCGACATCTGCGACCGCGTTGCGCTGGCGGCGCTGCTGTCGAAGCACCGGCCGCGCGCGATCGTCCACTTCGCCGCCGAGAGCCACGTCGACCGCTCGATCAGCGGCCCCGGCGAGTTCATCCGCACCAACATCAACGGCACCTTCGAACTGCTCGAGGCGGTGCGCGGCTACTACCCGGCGCTCGACGAGCCGGCGCGGGCGGCGTTGCGCTTCCTGCACGTGTCGACCGACGAGGTCTACGGTTCGCTCGGCGAGAGCGACCCGGCCTTTTCGGAGACGACGCCGTACGCGCCGAACAGCCCGTACGCGGCCAGCAAGGCCGCCTCCGACCACCTGGTGCGCGCCTACCACCACACCTACGGCCTGCCGGTGCTGACCACCAACTGCAGCAACAACTACGGCCCGTACCAGTTCCCGGAGAAGCTGATCCCGCTGATGATCCTCAACGCGCTGGAGGGCAAGCCGCTGCCGGTCTACGGCGACGGCGCCAACGTGCGCGACTGGCTGTACGTCGGCGACCACTGCGCGGCGATCCGCCGCGTGCTGGCCGAAGGCCGGCTGGGCGAGACCTACAACATCGGCGGCAAGAGCGAGATGCGCAACCTCGAGGTGGTGCAGGCGGCCGGCGCAGACCTTCGAGGCCGGCATCCGGCGCACGGTGCAGTGGTACCTGGACAATGCGGCCTGGACCGAGCGCGTGCGCAGCGGCGGCTACCGCGACTGGATCGAGAAGAACTACGGACAACGGCTCGGGGAGCAGGCCACGCAATGACACGCAAGGGAATCATCCTCGCCGGCGGCTCCGGCACGCGGCTGTATCCGGTGACCCAGGTCATCTCCAAGCAGCTGCTGCCGATCTACGACAAGCCGATGGTCTACTACCCGCTGAGCACGCTGATGCTGGCGGGCATCCGCGACATCCTCGTCATCTCGACACCGGCCGACACGCCGCGCTTCCGCGAGCTGCTCGGCGACGGCAGCCAGTGGGGCATCCGGCTCGACTACGCGGTGCAGCCGCGCCCCGAGGGACTGGCGCAGGCCTTCATCATCGGCCGCGAGTTCGTCGGAGCCGATCCCGCGGCGCTGATCCTCGGCGACAACATCTTCTACGGCCACGACCTGGTCGAGCAGCTGCGGCGCGCCAACGCCCGCGCCAAGGGCGCCACCGTGTTCGCCTACCGCGTCAACGACCCCGAGCGCTACGGCGTGGTCGAGTTCGACGACGGCGGCCGCGCGGTGAGCATCGAGGAGAAGCCGAAGGCGCCGCGCTCGAACTACGCCGTCACCGGACTGTACTTCTACGACAACGCGGTGCTCGACGTCGCCGCCTCGATCAGGCCGTCGGCGCGCGGCGAACTGGAGATCACCGAGGTCAACCAGCGCTACCTCGACGCCGGCGCGCTGCAGGTGGAGATCATGGGCCGCGGCATGGCCTGGCTCGACACCGGCACGCACGAGTCGCTGCTGCAGGCCTCGACCTTCATCGAGACGATCGAGCAGCGGCAGGGCCTGAAGATCGCCTGCCCGGAGGAAATCGGCTACCGCGCCGGCTGGATCGACGCGCAGGCGGTGCAGCGGATCGCCGAGCCGCTGAAGAAGAACGGCTACGGCCAGTACCTGCTGTCGATGCTGCGCGAGCGCGTCATTGCCGCGGCGGAGCGCAGATGAAAGTCACCCCCACCGCGTTGCCGGAGGTGCTGCTGCTCGAGCCGCGCGTGTTCGGCGACGACCGCGGCTTCTTCATGGAGAGCTGGAACGCCCGCACCTTCGGCGAGGCGACCGGCCTGGACGTCACGTTCGTGCAGGACAACCACTCGTACTCGATGCGCAACGTGCTGCGCGGCATCCACTACCAGGTGGTGCGGCCGCAGGGCAAGCTGGTGCGGGTCGTGACAGGCAGCGTGTTCGACGTCGCCGTCGACCTTCGGCGCTCGTCGCCGACCTTCGGCCGCTGGGTGGGCTTCGAGCTGTCGGCAGCCAACAAGCTGCAGATGTGGATCCCGCCCGGCTTCGGCCACGGCTTCGTGGTGCTCAGCGAAGCGGCCGACTTCCTGTACAAGACGACCGACTATTGGGTCGGCCAGCACGACCGCACGGTGCGCTGGGACGACCCGACGCTGGCGATCGGCTGGCCGCTGCAGGGCGAGCCGATCCTGGCGGCGAAGGACGCCGCGGCGCCGCTGCTCGACGCGGCGGAGACTTTCGCCTGAAGCGAGCGAAGGGCGCATGGACCCTGTTTAGGCTGCCATCGACACATGCAAATGCCAGTTCCTGCCGTTTCCAGGGAGCCGCGCCTGGCGGTGCTGGTTCCCTGCTTCAACGAAGCCGCTGCCATCGGCCAGGTCGTTCGCGATTTCCGGGCGGCGGTGCCGGCGGCCACCGTCTACGTCTACGACAACAATTCGAGCGACGCGACCGTCGAGATCGCCGGTGCCGCGGGCGCGGTGGTTCGCACCGAGCGGTTGCAGGGCAAGGGCAATGTCGTTCGCCGCATGTTCGCGGACGTCGAAGCCGATGTCTACGTCCTGGTCGACGGCGACGCCACCTACGACGCGGCCAGTGCCCCGCGCCTGATCGCGCGGCTTCTCGACGACGACCTCGACATGGTCGTCGGCAGCCGGGTCCACACCGACGCGCAGGCCTATCGTCGCGGCCACCGCTTCGGCAACAGGATGCTCACCGGCTTCGTCGCCTGGCTGTTCGGCAAGAGCTTCACCGACATCCTGTCCGGCTATCGGGTCTTCTCGCGTCGCTTCGTCAAGTCGTTCCCGGCCCTGTCCAAGGGCTTCGAGACCGAGACCGAGCTGACGGTGCACGCGCTGGAACTGCGCATGCCGGTGGCCGAGGTGGAGACGCCGTACGGCGTGCGGCCCGAGGGCTCGGCCAGCAAGCTGTCCACCTACCGGGACGGGTTCCGCATCCTCCGACTGATACTGAGCCTGCACAAGCACGAGCGGCCGTTCCAGTTCTTCGCGACGTTGGCGCTCGTTCTGGCGCTGATCTCGGTGGGCCTCGCGCTGCCGATCGTGCTGGAGTGGCTGCGCACCGGCCTCGTGCCGCGGTTGCCGACGGCCATCCTGGCGACGGGCGTGATGATCCTCGGTTGCCTGTCGCTGACCGCCGGAGTGATCCTCGAAACCGTGACCCGAGGACGGCTCGAAGTCCGGCGGCTGATCTACCTGCAGATCCCGGTCTTCGGGCGGCCGTAGTGCGGAAGATCTCGGGCGAACTGCTGCGTTTCTGCATCGTTGGCAGCATCGGCTTCGTCGTCGATTCGGGGCTGACGCTGCTGTTCAGCCAGGCCGCGCACTGGCGACCCGAGCTTGCCCGCGTCGTGGGCTTCCTGGTGGCGGCGACCGTGACCTGGGAGCTGAATCGCCGCTTCACCTTCCGTTCCAAGGCGACCGCGCGCAGCTTGCTGCCCTACGTGCTGCTCGCCTCCGTCGGGGCCGCCGTGAACTTCGGCGTCTTCGTCGGATGGCTCAGGCTGGCCGGCACCGCGCCGCTGCAGATCGTGTTTGGAATCGCGCTCGGCGCAGGTGCCGCCCTGAGCCTGAATTTCTACGTTTCCCGCCGCTTCGTGTACGGGAGTCGATGAAGAAGCCGGCGAACCGGGCGGGCTCGGTGCGAAGGCATGCTGCCCGGGCCTTGCCGATGCGAGGGTCGAGAAGCAGATGAACCGACTGACCGAGAGACAGACCGTCGACGCGAAGTACTACCAGGCAGCGCGGCGGCGCAGCCTTGCCGAGCGCATCGTCATCAGAGCTCGCTGCGAGATCTACAGTGACTTCATGCGGATCTGCGGTCCCTCGCCGGCCGACGCCATCCTCGATGTCGGCGTGTCGGATGTGGTGGGCGAATCGCCCAACCTGCTCGAGCGGATGTATCCGCATCGCGAGCGGATCACCGCACTGGGCCTGGGCAGCGCCGAGGCGTTCCAGGCCGAGTTCCCCGAGGTCCTGTACCGGCAGGTCAAGCCGAATGCGCCGTTGCCGTTCCCCGACCGGTCGTTCGCCATCGCCACGTCGAATGCGGTGCTCGAGCACGTGGGTTCGGTCGACGACCAGCGTCGCTTCGTCGCCGAGATGATGCGCGTCGCCAGCCAGGTCTTCATCACCGTGCCGCACCGGTTCTTCCCGGTCGAGCATCACACCGCCATCCCCTTGCTGCATTATTTCGACACGACTTTCGCCGTCGCTTGTCGGCTGTTCGGCAAAGCGGAGTGGGCCGAGCAGCGCAACCTCATCCTGATGTCGCGCGACCGGCTGCGGCGGCTATGGCCGGAGAAGAGTCCGGTGGCGATCGGCTTCACGGGCATCCGCCTGGGCCCCTTCAGTTCCAACCTTTACGCGCACTGGCGGCGAGCGGCGTGACGTCGAGGCAGGCCTGCCCGGCGACCCCGGCCATCGGCCGACCGGCGCACGATGGACAGTAGGATGACTGGCGACGCCACGCGCATACGCCGTCGAGGCGAAACGAATCTCCCTTCGAACCTGCGCTGATGAACCCAGGAACGCTCGTGCGGCTCGGCTTGTGTGCGCCGCCTCTGCTTGCCTTGCTGCTTCTGCTGCTCACGCTGACCCGCTACGCGGCGGTGGCGCCGGTGAGCTTCGACGGGGCTCTGAACCTGAATACGGCTGCTTCGCTCGTCGCCGGCACCGGGTACGGCCTGTTCTACGACGCCTTCTTCCCTTTTCCGGCGCAGACTGACGGCCCGTTCATCCTGCCTGCCGCGCTGCTCATCCGGGTCTTCGGGGTGTCGCCGCTGGTCACGCAGGCGGTGAATCTCGCCTACGTCGCCGCACTGATCTTCCTTCTCGTTGCATTGCTCGTCCGCCTGGGCCTGCCCCTTTGGGCGGCGCTGGCCGGAACGCTGGCCACGGTGTCCGTGCCCGGCTTCGCCGAGTACGGCATGAACGGCTACGGGGAAGTCCCTGCCTTTGCGTGGTACGTCGCCGGCATCCTGCTGTTCGGCACGATCTTCAGGTCCGCGAACCCGCGCGCCGTCGCGCTGCTCGCGGGCGTTCTCCTCGCGCTGTCCTACCTGACCAAGGTCGTCGCGCTGGTGCTGGTGATGCCGGTGTTCGCCGTCGTGGTCTGGTTCGCCTGGCGCCGGCAGCTCGGCTGGGCGGCAGTCTGGAACCTCGGCCTCGGCTTCGTCGCTCCGGTTCTTGCTTGGGAGACGTATCGACTCTTCTCGATCGGCGGTGTCGGCGGCTACGCCGGGTGGTGGAAGCTTCAGCT
>JALORV010000098.1 GCA_025458735.1 Burkholderiaceae bacterium
AGCACGACCCGGTTGTCGGCGATGCCGGCGCCTTTCAGCGCCCCCTGCACGGCCAGCGCGCGGTTCTTCGCCAGTTCCTGGTTGGCCGCCGTGTCGCCCGTGGCCGAGTGGTAGCCGGAGATCGTCGCGCGCGACTTCGGGTCGGTCTTGAGCTTGGCTATCAGGGTTTCAAGCGCCTGCGGCGTCGCCGCGTGCAGGTCGAACGACCCCACCGCGAAGAAGATGATGACCAGGTCGCCCTGCACCACCGGCTCCGGCGTCGGTATCGCCACCACCGCCGGCGCGACCTTCGCCAGCGCCGGGTAGTCCTTCAGCATCTGCGCACCGGCGACCGGCTTGAACAGGCCCTGGTGGCAGGTGGCGCAGTTGGCCTTGGGGGCATCACCCAGCGGTCCCAGACGCTGCGCGGGATAGGTCGAGCCCAGCGGCGTCAGGTAGTTGACGTTGAGGTCACGCACCATGTCGATGCCGTGATAGGCGGTGACCCGCTGCGTCGGCCCTTCCCATGACTGGAACGAGCGCGTGTTGTGGCAGTAGGTGCAGTTGACGCCCAGCGCGTCGGAGAAGTGGTGCATCAGCCCGTAGGTCCATTCCGCGTGCATGATGCCGCCGACGGTCTTCGGGTTCGGCAGCGCGCCGTCGGATTGCACGCGGATCTGCCGCTTCTCCAGCAGCAGCGGCGTGAACGGATCGTAGGGCAGTGAGGTCAGGCCGACCGAGACACCCGGCATGTTCTGTCCGGCACGGCCGCGCGTCAGGCCGGCCGCCTGCGGCCCGCCCGGGTTCGCGAACCAGATGTTGGCCGGCACCGGCTGGCCGCGATGGCAGGTCCAGCAGGTGACGCCGGTCTCGCCGACGTGATTGGTCCAGTCCTGGTTGATGTGCCGGTTCATCTGCAGCATCCGGCGCGCGACGGCCTTGGTGTACAGCCCGTCGACCTCGAAGTTGCCTTCCGCGTGGCAGTAGTTGCAGCCCTGCTCGGGCGAGACCCACGCGGTCATCGCCACCATCAGGCGCGTGAAGGCGCCGACGTCGAGATCGGTCAGCACCTGGACGTTCTTGTAGATGTCCTTGGCCAGCGGACCGCCCGCCGGCACCGGCGGCGTCACCTCGGGCGCGGCATTGCGCTCGAGCACCACCGCCTGCGTACGCGGATTGAAGACCTGCACCATGCCCGTGCCGCGGTAGCCGCGCTGGATCGACTCCACCGGCGGTCGCTCACAGGCAGCCAGCAGCAGGACTGCAGACATGGCCAGCACCGCCGGCCCCGGACGCATCCAATGGTTCATGACTGCTCCTCCTGCTGCGCAGCGTGACGCGCGGCGCCTGCGAGATCGCGGATTAACGGTGCAGAGCCGGCGGGCGCCGTCGAGCGCGGCTGCGCCCCGGTCGGGACCTTCTCGACAAGGACTTCCGTCATGACTGCCGCCCCGGCGGCGGCCACGACGGCAAGACCGGCAACCAGCAAAACGATGGACTTCACTTCACCACCGAGGCGGGATCGACCACGGTCGGGAACACGTCCGGATACGGTGGCGCGACGCCGTGCTTGACGGCCCACAGGTACCAGTTGTCGACCACCGTGCCGGTCAGCAGGATGCCGATGCCGCCGGTGAGCGTCGTCAGGACCGCGAACCACCAGGCCCAGCGATGGATCGACTCCATCGTCGCGTTGAAGCCCATGGTCCAGCGCCAGAAGAGCGCCGCGCGCTCCGATGCCGTGCCGCGGTCGACCACCTGCTCGATCTCGCGCTCGCCACCGAAGCGGCTGACCGCCAGGATCGTGCCGGCGTGCATCGCGAACAGCAGCGTCGAGCCGTACAGGAAGGCGATCGACAGCGCGTGGAACGGGTTATAGAAGAGGTTGCCATAGCGCAGCGAGAACGCCGCGGTCCAGTCGAGGTGCGGAAAGATGCCGAAGGGCACCGCTTCGGACCACGATCCCATCAGCACCGGCCGGATGAAGCCCAGCACCAGGTAGAGCCAGATTGCCGACAGGAACGCCCAGGCCACGTGCGTGCCCAGACCCAGCGCGCGGGCGCGCCGGTAGGTGCGTACCCACCACAGCATGATCGAGGCGGTGAGGAAGAAGCCCGCCATCAGCCACCAGCCGCCTTCGTTGAGCGGCGGGATGCTCAGGCCGTGCTGCGGGCCCGGCGGCTCGAGTGCGAGCCAGGGCAGCTGCCGCACGAACTGCACCGGATCCCAGTTCACCGACGCCCACATGTTGAGGCCGATGATCTCGATGGCGATGATGCCGCAGACGATCGAAGCGAGGCCGGTGAAGCCCAGATAAAAGGGCCCGATCTGCGCATCGCCGAACTTGCCGAGCCAGTACGAGAACCAGGTGTCCTTGCCGCGGGTCCACGGGCCGGCGTCGATGGCCACGCCCATGTGCGGCGCGCTGCGAACCTGCACGCGCGTGAAGATGTTCTGATATTCAGCCA
Organism: Burkholderiaceae bacterium; assembly: GCA_025458735.1. Next base: position 2,448 of record JALORV010000098.1, read on the forward strand.
TGGTTGGTCTCCGTCACTGGCTCCAGATCGGCAGCTTCAGCCACCAGCCCCACCACTCGGGCCAGCCGCGCGTCCAGAAAGGTCCGCTGATGACGATGCACACCGCGCTCCAGAACCCGGCCGACAGCGCCAGGAACAGGCCCAGGCGGTGGATGCCGAGCGAGCCGATCGAGTAGCCGATGATGTCGCGGAAGTAGGCGTTCTCGTGCTCCGGCGCCTTCACACGCTCGCCCTTCTTCGGGTTGGTGGCCGACAGGATCAGCGAGCCGTGCAGCGACAGCGCGAAGGTCGTGGTGAAGAAGAAGCTCACCGCGATCATGTGCGCCGGGTTGTAGTGGAAGTTCAGGTACTGGTAGCCGACGTTCGACACCCAGTCGAGGTGGCTGAAGATGCCGTACGGGAAGCCGTGGCCCCAGGCACCCATCAGCAGCGGCCGGATCACCACCAGCGTGACGTAGGCGAAGATCGCCACGCCGAAGGCGAACGGCACGTGGTAGCCGATGCCGAGCTTGCGGCAGATCTCCACCTCGCGCAGCGCCCACGAGACGAAGGCACCGATCGCGCAGACCGTGATGATCTGCCACAGCCCGCCTTCGAGTAGCGGGGCAAGCCCGAGCCCGTAGCTCAGGTCCGGCGGCGCGATACTGATGCGCCACAGGTTCCAGGTCGGTCCCATGGCTGCGCCGTAGATGATCAGCGCGGTGCCGAGGACCGAGAAGAATATTGTCGTGACGCCGAAGAAGCCGACGTAGAACGGCCCCACCCAGAAGTCGAACAGATCCCCGCCCAGCAGCGTTCCGCCGCGGACCCGGTACTTTCTTTCGAAGCTAAGCATGGCCATTGCCGTCATCTCCTCTCACAGGCTGCCCACTGCCGGCGCGGACGCCGGCATCCAGGCGTGTGTCGCAGGCGGGTTATCACGCCCCGCCCGCGGCACAAGCGCTTGGTCCTGCTACTTCTGCGGCGGCGGAACCGGCGCCATCTGCGTTGCCATCGGCTTGGCCTTTGCGCCTTCGATCCAGTTGTACTTGTTGGTACTGAGCAGGATGAAGTGAATCAAAAGGGCCAGCGCGAACAGGAACGTGAACAGCGCGATCAGCGTCCGACGCGGGTCAAACAAGAGCCAGATTCGCCACATGAGGTGTGTCCTCCTCGATCAGGTTAGGTGAGACATGAAGCTGTAGACGGCATGCTTCACGCTCGACAACAACGACGCATCGCCTTCGGCGCCAGGAAACCACTGACGCCACGGCAGCCCCGCCATTCCGGCGGCCATGGCGACCGCGAGAAAGACGGTAAAACTCACCAGAAAAATGACGAAGAACCCCGCGGACGGTGCCTCCGGCGCTTCCCTGAGCAGGTCTCGATGGGTGTGTGACATCGGTAGCTCCTTTTGCCTTCGGTTACAGCCAGGGGCGCCAGCTCCAGGCCAGTACGTGGGCGATGATGGCGATGACGGTGAAGCCGATGAAGCTCGTCATGAAGACGCTGTGAAACTCCCTCGCTTCGTTCTCCGTCAGGCCTGACAACGAGCCTTTCCTATCGTCAGCCATATGGGTGGGTCCTCCTAGAAGGTCGTAGGCTGTCTGCCGCGCCCACCCCGCGCGGCTGGGGTCGTCATGGGCAGGCCATGTCGAGCCGTGCGCCCGGCATGCCGGGCAATCTGCGGGCGGGTCATCGCGGCAATCGCGGCGGTCGCGCCCTTCATGCGGGTTCCTTCAGCGCTGCCGCGCGCGACACGCGCTCGACAGTGACGCGTGCTTCGCCGGCGGCGCGCGCCGCGGCCTCGGCACGGTCGCGCAGGCGCTTGGCGGCGGAGATTCGGACCAGCACCGGTTCCTTCTCCAGCAGTTCGTCGAGCAGCTGCTGCGCGGCCTCGTCCCATGGCGTCATGTCCGCGCGCGCTCCGGCGCGGGCCGGGGTGGCATCGATGCGATCCATGTCGGACGCCAGCGGCAGGATGTGGAACAGCGCGTCGAACAGCGCGTTGCACACTTCCTGCACCAGGTAAGTGGCGCCGGCATAGCCCATGAACGGCGTGCCGGTCGCGCGCCGGATGACCGCGCCCGGGAACGAGGCCGGGATGTAGCTGGCACGACCGCCGGCCTCGGCCAGGTACATGCGTTCGTTGATCGAGCCGAACAGCACCAGCGGGGTCTTCGTGCGCACCGCCTCGCGCACCGCCGCGTTGTCAGGCTTCAGGCCGGCGCTGCGCGCGAACGAGAAGCTGCACGGCAATCCCAGTTCCGTCTCGAGGAAGTGCCGGATGCCGCGCGCGTAGGTTTCGGTGGCGACGACGGCAAAGCTCGCGGTGCCGAAGAAGTCCTGCGTGACCGAGCGCCACAGGTCCCACAGCGGCTTGATCGTCGTGTGCTTCTCGCGCTCGATGAACGGTTCCGGATCGAGGCCGACGTCGGCGTCGGCGAGCTTCTGCACGTCAGCCAGGTGGCTGCCGAGCGGGAACACCATGTTGATCTCGGCGCCGATGCCTTCGACCAGGCGCCTGATCTCGGCCAGGTCGCTCGGCATGTTGAAGGTGCCGTAGATCGGGCCGATGATGTTGACGCGGGGCTTCTCGCCGTCCTTGCGCTTGCGCTCCGGGATCTTGCGCAGGCCGTATTCGCTCCACAGCCAGAAGAGCGCGCGGTCGGCGCTCTGCCACTGGTCTTCGTCGATCGTG
>JALORV010000099.1 GCA_025458735.1 Burkholderiaceae bacterium
ACTGCTGGAAACCCGCGTGCTCGGCGTGCTGGTCGAAAAGGAGCACACGGTCGCGGACATCTATCCGCTGTCGCTCAACGCACTGACGGCAGGCTGCAATCAGAAGAACAACCGCGCGCCGGTGCTGGCGGCGACCGAGGCCGAGGTGCAGGCGGCGATCGACCGGCTACGGCCGCTGTCGCTGGTGATCGAATCGAGCGGCTCGCGGGTCATGCGCTACTCGCACAACGTCGGCCGCGTGCTGCGCATTCCGTCGGAGGCGGTGGCGCTGCTCGCCACGCTGTGGCTGCGCGGGCCGCAGACGTCAGCCGAACTGCGTGCGGCCAGCGAGCGGCTGCACCGCTTTGCCGACACCAGTTCCGTCGAGGGTTTCCTCGAACAACTGGCGGGTCGACCGGCCGAGGCGGGCGGTCCGCTGGTCGTGCTGCTGGCGCGCGAAGCCGGCGCGCGCGAGCGCCGCTGGTCGCAGCTGCTGTCGCCCGCCGCGCCGGATCCGCAGGCCGGAGTTCCCCCGAGATGGCCGAGCTGCGTCGTCGCATCGAACAGCTCGAAGCCAGGCCCGGCTGAGTCCGGCCAGAACACGGGGGCGCTGGCAGGCGCGTCCTGCTGCCGTCCGCGCAACCTGTAACACCGCGTTACACACCGCCGGCCGCGACCACCCGCTGCGTAGAATCGCGGCTCTTCCTTGACGCTGGAACGCTTCGTGGTGAACAGATCCCGTTGGTGGCTTGCGCTGGCCGTTGCTGCCGTCGTCATCGGCGCGATGGCGTGGTGGCTGACCCGCTCGCAGGCCGAGGCGCCGAAGTTCCGCACGGCGAAGATCGAGCGAGGGCCGCTGACGGCCTCGGTGTCGTCGACCGGCACGCTCAATCCCGTGACCTCGGTGCAGGTCGGCACCCAGGTCTCCGGCCAGATCAAGGAACTGTTCGTCGACTTCAACTCGCCGGTGAAGAAGGGCGAGCTGATCGCGCGCATCGATCCGGAGACCTTCCAGTACCGGGTGCGGCAGGCCGAGGCCGACCTCGAGGCCGCGCGCTCGTCGCTGAACCGGGCCAGCGTCGCGCTCGCCAACACGCTGCGAGACCTGAACCGCACCAAGGAGCTGGTCGCCCGCAACTTCACGTCGCCGGCCGAACTCGACCGTGCGCAGTCGACCTACGACCTGGCCGCCGCCGAGGTGCGCACGGCGCAGGCGGTGGTGCAGCAGCGCGAGGCGCAGCTGGCGACCTCGCGCGTCGACCTCGGCCGCACCGAGATCCGCGCGCCGGTCGACGGCGTGGTGATCAAGCGCAGTGTCGATGTCGGCCAGACCGTGGCCGCCAGCCTGCAGGCGCCGGAGCTGTTCGTGATTGCACGCGACCTGCGCGACATGCAGGTCGATACCTCGATCGACGAGGCCGATGTCGGCCGCATCCGCGTCGGCCAGAAGGCAACGTTCACCGTCGATGCATTTCCCGGGCGGACCTTCAACGGCGAGGTGAGGACCGTACGCAAGGCGCCGCAGAACACGCAGAACGTGGTCACCTACATCGCGATCGTCTCGGCCAGCAACGACCGGGGCGAACTGCTGCCGGGCATGACGGCCAATGTGCGCATCGTCACCGACACGCGTGACTCGGTGCTCAAGGCGCCGAACGGGGCGCTGCGCTTCCGTCCTGCCGGCACGCCGGCCGACACCGCCAGGCCGGAGGGGAGCAAGGCTGCGGCGGCGCCGGCGGCCCCTGCAGGCGGCGGCCCGCTCGCGCAGTTTCGCGAACGGCTGGTGAGCGAACTCAAGCTCGATGCCGAGCAGCAGCAGCGGCTCGAACCGATCTTCGCCGAGATGCGCAACAAGTTCATGGGCCTGCGCGAACTGCCCGAGGAGGCGCGCGCCAAGGCGGGCGGTGCGATCCGCGCCGAGCTGCGGGCCCGCATCGAGGACGTGTTGAAGCCCGAGCAGAAGGCGCGTTATGCCGAGATCGCAGCCGAGTTTGCCGGCCGTGCCGGCGGCGGATCGACGACACGCGGACGGCTGTGGGTGCTCGACGGCAATGTGCCGCGGGCGCTCGAGGTACGCATCGGCCTGTCCGACGGCACCATGACCGAGGTCAGCGGCGACGGCGTCAGCGAGGGGCTGGAGGTCATCGTCGGCCAGACCGCTCCGGCCGGCAGCACACCGGCCGCGCCCAAGGGCGCGCCGCCGCGGATGTTCTTCTGACGTCCGCCCGCTGGATGCCTGCCTGCTCTATGCCCGCCGGCTCGATGCCCGACTTTCGCTCGTGACCCGATACGCCGGCCAGTCACCAGGATGCTGATCGAGACGCGCGACCTCCGCAAGGACTATGCCCTCGGCGACACCGTCGTGCACGCACTCGCCGGCGTCAGCCTGTCGATCGATGCGGGCGAGTTCGTCGCGGTGATGGGGCCGTCGGGCTCGGGCAAGTCGACCTTCATGAACATGATCGGCTGTCTCGACCGGCCGACCGCGGGCAGTTACTTCCTCGCGGGCGAGGATGTCGCGCGCATGGATGGCGATGCGCTGGCCGCGGTGCGCAATCGCCGCATCGGCTTCGTGTTCCAGCAGTTCAACCTGCTGGCGCGCACCAGTGCGCTGGAAAATGTCGAGCTGCCGCTGATGTACGCCAACGTCCCGCTCAAGGACCGCCACGCGCGCGCGCTCGGCAAGCTGGCGCAGGTCGGCCTCGGCGAGCGCGCGGGCCACCAGCCGTCGCAGCTCTCCGGCGGCCAGCAGCAGCGCGTCGCCATCGCGCGCGCACTGGTCAACGAGCCGTCGCTGATCCTCGCGGACGAGCCGACCGGCGCGCTCGACTCGCGCACCAGCGTCGAGATCATGGCGCTGCTGCAGCAGCTCAATGCCGCGGGCATGACGATCATCGTGGTGACGCACGAGAACGACATCGCCGCCTTCGCGTCGCGCGTCGTGCACTTTCGCGACGGCCGGGTGGTCAGCGATGACCGGCAGGTGCCGCGCTCGGCCGCCGCAGAGCTTGAGCGCCTGGACCGCAGCGCGGCGGCGGTCGCATGAGGCGGACAGTGCAAATCCGCGCGCGTCCGCTGCAGCGCGAGGGGGTGGCATGAACGCGATGATGGTGCTGCGCGTGGCGCTCAAGGCACTGCGCGTCAACAAGCTGCGTTCCTCGCTGACGATGCTCGGCATGATCATCGGCGTGGCGGCGGTGATCGCGATGCTGGCGATCGGCGGCGGCGCGCAGGAGCGCGTGCGCGACCAGCTGAAGAACCTCGGCTCGAACCTGATGCTGATCATTCCGGGCTCGACCACCGCGAGCGGCGTGCGGCTCGGCACCGGCGCGGCGCAGACGCTCACGGAGGAAGACGCACAGGCGATCGCGCTCGAGGTCGAGGGCGTGGTGGTGGCGGCGCCGTCGCTGCGCGGTGCCGGGCAGGTGGTCGCCGGCAACGCCAACTGGTCGACCCAGTTTTTCGGCACCAACAACGACTACCTGATTGCGCGCGACTGGCCGCTCGCCTCGGGGCGGCTGTTCGAGCCGAACGAGATCAGCAGCTCCGGCAAGGTGGCGCTGATCGGCCTGACGACCGCGCAGCAGCTGTTCGGCGACGCCGACCCGGTCGATCAGGTGATCCGCGTGCGCAAGGTGCCGCTGACGATCATCGGCGTGCTGGCGCGCAAGGGCCAGAACGCGCTCGGGCAGGATCAGGACGACATCGTGCTGATGCCGATCTCGACCGCGCGCAACCGCGTGCTCGGCCAGACCCAGGGCAAGCAGCGGCGCGTCGGCACCATCTCGGTCAAGACCGCCGACGGTGCCGACATGAAGGCGATCGAGGAGAAGATCAAGGAACTGCTGCGCCAGCGCATGAAGGTGCAGCCGGGTGCCGAGGATCCGTTCACGATCCGCAACCTGACCGAGATCCTGCAGGCGCAGGAGGCTGCCAGCCGGGTGCTGACGCTGCTGCTCGGCGCGGTCGCCTCGGTGTCGCTGCTGGTCGGCGGCATCGGCATCATGAACATCATGCTGGTCAGCGTCACCGAACGCACGCGCGAGATCGGGCTGAGAATGGCGGTCGGCGCGCGCGGCAAGGACATCCTGAAGCAGTTCCTGGTGGAGGCCGTGACGCTGTCGATGATCGGCGGCGCGCTCGGCATCCTGCTCGGCGTCGCGGCCTCGTTCGCGGTGGGCGAGTTCGCCAACTGGCGCACCGACATCACGCCGCAGGCGATCGCGCTGGCGGTCGGCTTTTCGGCCGCAGTGGGGGTGTTTTTCGGCTTTTACCCGGCGCGCAAGGCCTCGCGCCTGCTGCCGATCGAGGCGCTGCGCTACGAATAGCGGCGCCGCCGCCATGCTTATTGCGCGGCTGGCCGCGGCCGGCTCCGGCAGCATGACGACGCCCCGGACTTCACTCCGGGTCTGGCCCGATGCACCTCGACCTCCCCCGGCGGCGCGGCCGCCACGATCTTCGCCTGACGGCCTGCCTGGCCGGCGGCCTGCTGGCTGCGCTGCTGGCGCTCGCCTGGCCGGCCGAAGCGATGGCGATGCTGCGCAACCTCGGGCTGCAGCCCGACGCTCGCGATCGCCTGTGGCTGGCGGCCTTCAGCGGCTTCTCGCTGGGCCTGGCGCTGGGACTGCTGGTCTACGAACTGCGCGCGCGCGGCATCTCGATTGCGCTGCGGCGGCTGACTGACCTGGCGGCGAGCATGGATGGCCGTTTCCCGGATGAGAGTCGGCGCGGCAAGATCAGGCAGGAGCTGGACCGTCTGTCGGACGAGGTGCTGTACTCCGCGCGACGCATCACGCGCGAGCGCAAGGAATTCGACAACCGCGCCACCGCCTGGCAGGCCATGTTCGCCGCTACGCTGGACGCGATGTTCGTGCTCGACGCCGAAGGCAAGGTCAAGGAACTGAACCCGGCGGCCGAGCGGCAGTTCCGCATCACGGCCGACCAGGCCGTCGGCTCGCACCTGGCAGACCTGCTGTTCCCGCTGCCGCATCGCGCCCTCGACCACGCCGCCTTCATGCAGGACCTCGCCGCCGGCAAGGCGGTCGGCCGGCGCCAGGAGATGATCGTGCACTGCGGCCAGCGCCAGTTTCCGGTCGACCTGGCGATGGCCGAGTTCCGCGTCGGCGAAGAGCTCGGCCTGATCGTCACCGCGCGCGACATCTCGGCACAGCG
>JALORV010000100.1 GCA_025458735.1 Burkholderiaceae bacterium
ACGTAGCGCAGCGCATCGGACTCGAGCAGCCGGCGATTGCGCGTGACCAGGATCTGGTCGGTGGACGACAGCCAGAACGACGGCCCGTTGTCGTCGCCGGCCGGCACATCGGAGACCAGCACCGCTTCCATGCCGACCTCGCTCGCCAGCCGCTTCACCACCGGCAGGAGGTCGATGTAGCGGTTGGTCGCCTGGAACACGATCACGCCGTCGGGCGCCAGGTGCCGCGCATAAAGCGCCATCGCTTCGCGCGTGACCAGGTGCATCGGGATCGAGTCGCCGGCAAAGGCATCGATGCCGAGCACGTCGTAGCGGCGCGGCGCCTCGCGCTCGAGCGACAGGCGCCCGTCGCCGAGCACCACCTCGGTCTGCGCCGGCGTGTCGCGCAGGAACGTGAACTCGGTCCGTGCGACGTCGACCACGCGCGGCGAGATCTCGTAGAACGTGAAGGTGTCGCCCGGCCGGCCGTAGGAAGCGACCACGCCGGCGCCGAGGCCGATGATGCCGACCCGGCGCGGACCTACCGCGAGTTCATCGAACGCGGCGAACAGGCGCCCATAGCCCGAGCCGGGGCCGAAGTAGTCGCTGGGCGTGTTGCGGTAGGCCTCGCCGAGCAGCTGGCCGCCGTGGATGATTCCACCGTGCAGCATCGCGCGGTACGGCACCGGCTCGGCGCGATCGCGCGTGCGCACGACGCCGTAGAAGTCGCGCTCCATCACGCGCAGGCCGCGCGAGTACTCGATGGCGCCGGATACCGCGAAGAACGCCGTGGCGCCGACCACCGCGAGCCCGACCAGGCGCTTCCAGCCGCCAAGCTGCAGCAGCACCAGCAGCGCCAGCAGAACCAGTGCGATGTTGACCTCGAAGTAGCCCGGCAGCACCAGCGGCGCAACGATGGCCACCAGGATGGCACCGAGTGCGCCGCCAACCGAGATCATCAGGTAAAAGCGCGTCAGGTAGCGCGGATCGGGACGCAGGCTCGCCAGCTCGCCGTGGCAGAACATGCAGGCGATGAACAGCCCCGCGAAGAACACCGAGGCGGCGAGCTTCAGGTCGAGCGACGGAATCAGCCACGCCATTGCGGGCACCAGCAGCGCGAGCGCGCCGACATAAACCGGCTGCCGGTACCAGCGCGGATGATCGAAGGCCAGCACGAAGGTCAGCAGGTAAAGCGACAGCGGCAGCACCCACAGGAACGGAACGCTCGCCACGTTCTGCGTCACATGGTTGGTCACCGCCAGCAGCATCACCGAGCCCATCGCCGCCAGCGCCAGCCAGCGCAGCTGCAGCGCCAGCGTCGGTGCCGGGCCTGCCGGCGCCGCGGCAGGCTGCTCCACGTCGAATGCCTCGCCGTGGCCGGCGTGGCGCAGCGAGGTCCACGCGACCGCGGCACAGGCCAGCACGAAGGCCACGTACATCGCCGACCAGGCCCAGCCCAGCTGCGGCAGCGACAGCCACGGCTCGGCCAGCACCGGAAAGCCGAGCAGCGCCAGCAGCGAGGCGAAATTCGACAGCGCGAACAGGCGGTACGGCACGGCGGTGCGGAAGCGGCGCCAGTACCACGCCTGCAGCAGCGGCGTCGTGGTCGACAGCAGGAAGTAAGGCAGGCCGATGGTACTCAGGAGCAGCAGCAGGATGCGCACGATCGGCGCCTCGTCGCCGAGCGGCTTCCACCCAGGCGACGCCAGGATCGGGAGCGCCAGCAGCGACAGCAGCAGCAGCGCCATGTGCAGCAGCGTCTGCCGTCGCACGCCCAGCCGCTGCGTCAGGTCGGCATAGGCATAGCCGGCCAGCAGCGTCGACTGGAAGAACACCAGCGCCGTGGTCCACACCGCCGAGGAGCCGCCGAACCACGGGAGGATCTGCTTGGCGATGATCGGCTGCACCATGAAGAGCAGGAAGGCCGACAGGAAGATCGTCACCGCGTACGGCACGACGGCACTGCGGGCAGCCGGTGCGGCGGCCGGATCGATGGCTGACATTCGGTTCAGGTGACGCAGGCGTCGGACGAAGGCGCGATTATCGTCGAAGCCCGCAATCCGGCCTCCCGCGCGCCGCCGCGCTTCGCGCGTGTCGGATAGTCGGTATGTCGACTGCCGCGTATTACCGCGCGCCGCCGCGCCCTTCCGCCTAAGGTTTCATCACGCCGTCATCACCCGATGCGGTGCCGAGTCCCAACTCCAACCCTGCCCTTCGGGGCCACGAGAGGTGCCAGATGAACCGCAATCAGAAGCAGGAAGCCAGTCGCTCGTTCAAGCCCTATGCCGCAATCGCCGCGGCGCTGCTCGCCGCCGCCATCACCGGCTGCGCCAGCGTTCCGGTCGACGGTCCGGCGTATGCCGAAATGCCGATCGACCTCGGCACCGGCGGCGACGGCAGCGCGGCCTGAACGTCGAACCGCTCCGCGCGCGAAGTGGCCGCTTCGCGCGCGGTTCCCGCTCGTTTCCGGATCTTCCGTCGCCGCCGCGCGGCGACCTCAAAGCAGGGGACTGACCAGCCGCGTCAGGTTCTGCACCAGCTGCTGGTGAAACGGCCGCTGCCGCCAGCGCGCCAGCTCGACCGGGTCCGACCCGCGCATGTACGCGGTCTCGCAGGCCTCCAGGCGAAGCGCGATGTCACGGCTGTAGAACAGCGCTATCACCTCCTCGTTCAGCTCGAACGAGCGCAGGTCCATGTTGCACGATCCCACCCACGCGACCTCGCCGTCGATCGAAACCGACTTGGTGTGCAGGAACGCGTCGCGGTAGGCATGAATGCGAATGCCGGCGCCCAGCAGCGACTCGTAGTACGAGCGCTGGGCATTGGCGACCATGAACTGGTCCTTGCGGTGATCGACGATCAGGTGCACCTGCACGCCGCGCTGCGCCGCCGTTTCCATCGCCTCCTGCAGCGGCTGGCTGGGGATGAAGTAGGGCGTCGTGATGCACACGCGCCGCTGCGCGGCGTAGACCAGGTTGACCACCATGCGCTGCGCGCGCTGCGTCGACGAGGCGGGTCCGTTCGGCAGGATCTGCGCCGGGCAGGGCCCGGCGGCGCGGGGCGCCGGAAACGCAGCATCGCCAACGAACTCGCCGCTCTCGACGTACCAGTCGGCCGCAAACACCACCTGCAGCTGCAGCGCGCCCGGGCCTTCGATGCGCGCCACCAGCTCGCTGTAGTTGAGGCCGGGCTTGAAGTCGGGGCTCACCATGTTCTGCGAGCCCGTGTAACCGATCCGCCCGTCGATGACGACGATCTTTCGATGGTTGCGCAGATCGAGCCGTTCGGACTTGCGCCAGCGGAAAGGGAGCGCAATGCGCGCGTCGATGCCGAGGCCGCGCAGGCGCGGCAGCAGCGCCGGGATCATCGGCCGCGAGCCGAAGGCATCGACCAGCACGCGGCATTTCACGCCGCGCGCCACGGCGCGGCCGAGCGCGGCGATCACCGGCGCGGTGCGCGCATCCTCGGCGAAGATGTAGTAGCACAGATGCACCGTCTGCCGCGCCGCCTCGATGTCGGCAGCGATGCGCTCCAGCGTGGCACCGTAGTCGGTCAGCAGCTCGACGGCATTGCCGCCGAGGTTGGGCATCTGCGCCAGGTCGGTGGACAGCTTCACGCTGGCGGCATAGGGCAGCGGCACCGCGGGCGGCGCGGTCTCCGGCAGCGTCTGCAGCCGCCCCCGCAGCGGTTCGACCTGCCGCACGAACTCGGCCAGCCGTTCGAGCCGCCAGCGCGGCAGTCGCGGCCGCCCGATCAGCAGGTAGGCGACCAGGCCCACCCACGGCAGGAAGAAGATCAGCAGCAGCCAGCCCTTGGCGGCCTCCGGCGAACGCCGGGTCGGCACGATCGGCAGCATGACGAGCCGGATCGCCCAGTCGGCGACCACCGCCAGGGTGCCCCAGTGCAGCCAGGTGAATTCGGGCATGCGGGCGGGCGCCCGGTACGACCCCGCGGAACCGTCGTCAGTGCCCCAGGATCTTCGAGAGAAAGTCCTTGGTGCGGTCGCTCTTCGGGTGATCGAAGAAGTCGTGCGGGTTGTTCTGCTCGACGATCTGGCCCTGGTCCATGAAGATGACGCGGTCCGCGACGGCCTTGGCGAAACCCATCTCGTGCGTGACGCACAGCATCGTGATGCCCTGGCCCGCCAGCTCGATCATCACGTCGAGCACTTCCTTGATCATCTCCGGGTCGAGCGCCGAAGTGGGCTCGTCGAACAGCATCACCTTCGGCGTCAGGCACAGCGCCCGCGCGATCGCCACGCGCTGCTGCTGGCCGCCCGACAGCTGCAGCGGAAACTTCTGCGCCTGCTCGGCGATGCGCACGCGCTTCAACTGAGTCATCGCGCGCTCTTCCGCCTCGGCCTTCGGCATGCCGGTCACCCACATCGGAGCCAGCGTCAGGTTCTGCAGCACCGTCAGGTGAGGAAAGAGGTTGAACTGCTGGAACACCATGCCGACCTCGCGGCGGATCTTCTCGATCGCCTTGACGTCGTCGGTGAGCTCGATGCCGTCGACCTTGAGCACGCCCTCCTGGTACTCCTCGAGGCGGTTGATGCAGCGGATCAGCGTCGACTTGCCGGAGCCCGACGGCCCGCAGATGACGATGCGCTCGCCCTTCCTGACATGCAGGTCGATGTCGCGCAGCACGTGGAAGTTGTTCCCGTACCACTTGTTGACCTTGTCGAAGGTGATGATGGGATGCGCGTGGTGTTGGTGGGCACTCATGTTCCGGCCTTGCGTCAGCGGGTCTTGCTGCGGTTGAGCTGCTTCTCGACCCACAGGCTGTAGCGGGACATGGCGAAGCAGAACACGAAGTAAATGGC
>JALORV010000101.1 GCA_025458735.1 Burkholderiaceae bacterium
CGCGGCGCCACCAGGTCGAGCGCCGACTCGACACAGTCGCGCAGGTCGAACGGATGCGCCTCGATGTCCATCCGGCCCGCCTCGATCTTCGAGAAGTCGAGGATGTCGTTGATGATGGTGAGCAGCGTGTCGCCCGAGTCGCGGATCGTCGCCGCATAGTCGCGCTGCTCGTCATCGAGCGGCGTGTCGAGCAGCAGGCCGCTCATGCCGATGACGGCGTTCATCGGCGTGCGGATCTCGTGGCTCATCGTCGCCAGGAACGCGCTCTTTGCCTCGTTGGCGGCTTCCGCCGCGGCGCGCGCCTCCTGCGCTTCCTTGAACAGGCGCGCGTTCTGGATCGCGATCACGCCCTGGTCGGCGAAGGACTGGAACAGGCTGATGTCCCGCTCCGAAAATGCGTAGGGATCCTTCCTCGAGGCCGCGATGCAGCCGATGCGTGCGCCCTGCCAGATCATCGGCGCGATCACGAGACAGGCGCTGCCTGACTTCTCCGCAAACCGCCGGATGAGGTCCGGCACGCCTGCGCCGGCCCGGCTGTCCGGGTAGTAAAGCGCCTGGCGGGAATCGAAGACCAGGCCGATGACCGTCCGGTCGATCGGGCGTGGGTACCCGCGCTTGAATTGCTCGGCGCCTTCGTCCTGGCCTCCGCCCCGCACGGCGCCGACGTGAACCTGCTGCTGCTCATCGACCACCAGGATCGCCTTGCCGTCGCTCGGGATCAGGCGCTCGCAGCTGTCCAGGATTTTCTCGAACACCGGCCTGGCGTCTGCTACCGAACTGCTGATCACCTGCAGCACCTCGGCGGTCGCGGTCTGCCGCTCGAGTGCCTCCTTCGTCTCGTTGAACAGGCGCACGTTCTCGACCGCCACCACGGCCTGCCGGGCGAAGGTCTGCAGCAGCGCCACTTCCTTGGCGGCGTACCGGCCCGTTTCGGCGCGGTTGACCGTGATCGCGCCGATCACCTGGTCGTCGCGCAGCATCGGCACGGCGAGACCGCTGCGGAAGCCGGCCAGCTCGCACGCCCGCTTCATCTCCGGCGCGTATTCCGCGTCGCTCAGCGCCAGCAGGTCGGCGACATTGACCACATCGCGCTGGCGGATGGCGCGCGCGGCGATCGAGGTACTGCTGGCCACGGGCTGCGGCCAGGCGGCGCGCAGCGCGCCGCCGCCCGCTTCGTTGACGCCGTGCAGGCTGACAAGCTGCAGCTGCCCGCCGTCGAGCCGCGTGACCAGGCAGTAGCGAGCATTGGTCAGCGCCGCCGCGCGCTCGGCAATGATGTCGAACACGGGCTGCACATCGGTCGGCGATTCGCTGATGACCTGGAGCACATCGGAGGTGCCCGTCTGCCGCTGCAACGCCTCCTGCGTCTCGTTGAACAGGCGCGCGTTCTGGATCGCAATCACCGCCTGGTCGGCGAAGGTCTGGAGCATCGCCAGTTCCTTGTCGGAAAACGGCCCCTTTCTTCGCGCTACGCCGATGGCGCCGATGCCGCGCTCGTCCCACAGCATCGGCGCGAAGGCCATCGACTGGTAGCCCGCCACCCTGGACATCTTCCGCAGCACGCCCGGCACGTCGTCGCCGTTGGCGAGGTCAGGCCAGTGCACGACGCGTCGCTCGCGGATCGCGCGGCCGGCAGGGGTGCGCTCCACCGGTGCCGGGAAGGTCGCCGCTACCGCGTCGTGCGCATCGCCGACGTAGGCTTCGATCTGCAGCTGCCCCTGCTCATCCACCAGCAGGATATCCATCTCGTCGCTGCCGAACAGATGGCGTCCGCTTTCGAGGATCTTCTCGAACACCGGCCTGGTGTCGGCGACCGAGCTGCTGATCACGCTCAGGATCTCGCTGGCAGCCTGCTGCTGCTCGAGCGCCTCACGGGTCTCGTTGAACAGCCTCACGTTCTCGATGGCGATCACGGCCTGGTCGGCGAACGAGGCGAGCAGCGCAACTTCCTTCTCGTCGAAGACCCTGGCATCCGGGTGCGCGGTACCGATGGCGCCGATGACCTGGTTGTCGCGGATCATCGGCGTGAAGATGACGGAGTTGAAGCCGAACTCCCGCGCGAACAGCCGGGTTGCCGGCGGGGCCGACGGATCGTCCAGCGCCATGCACTGCATCGTCTGGCGCGACTTCATGACGCGGGCGCCGATGTAGTCATCGTCCAGCGGGCGGGGAAACTTTTCCGCCAGCCGCTCGAAGCCGTCCTTCCCACCGACTGCCGGCATCTCGATGCGGCCGTCGCGCAGCAGCTGCACGGCGGCGAACTGCGTGCCGAACAGGCGCAGCAGGCTGGCGATGATGGCATTGAACACCGGCTGGGTGCTGGTCGGCGAGCCGCTGATGACCTTCAGGATCTCGGTCGTGGCGGTCTGGCGCTCGAGCGCCTCCTTCGTGTCGTTGAACAGGCGCGCGTTTTGGATCGCGATGACGGCCTGATCGGCAAAGCTTGACAGTAGCCCCGACTCCTTCTCGGTGAACGGCCGTGGCGGGTGGCGTACGACGTGGATCGTGCCGATGCCGCGGGACTCCCACAGCATGGGGGCGATCAGCATCGAGAAGTTGCCGATATCGCGCCCGATCTGGCGCATGCTGTCGGGCACGCCCGGCCCGCCGACGATGTCCGGGTAATGCACGAGGCGCCGCTTGCGGATCGGGTAGGCCTGATACGCCTTGTCGAGCGGGCGCGGAAACTCGTGATTCAGACGCTGCCAGGCGCGCGTGCGCGTTTCCTCGCTCTGTCCGGGCGCGATTGCCATCGCCGCATGCTCGACCATGCCATCGTCGCGGACCAGCGAGATGACCACCTGGTCGCTGACAAAAAGCTTCTGGCAGGCGCTGCCGATGGCCTCGAACACCGGCTGCGGGTCGGCCACCGAGTTGCTGATCACCTTGAGCACCTCGCCGGAGGTGCGTTGCTGCTCGAGCGCCGCCCGCGTCTCGTTGAACAGCCTCACGTTCTCGATGGCGATCACGGCCTGGTCGGCGAAGGTCTGCAGCAGCTCGACCTGGTGCGGCGTGAACTCGCCGGCCTCGACGCGGGTGACGCTGATGAATCCGATCGCCGCACCTTCGCGCACGAGCGGCACGTTGGCGATTGCGCGAAAGCCGCGCCCCCGGGCAAGTTCGCGGTGCTCCTCGGTGGCCCGCGGGTCCGTCAGCACGTCGGCCATCTGCACCGGCAAGGCGGTTCGCAGCGGGTCGAACGCATAGGCGTCGCTGACCTCGAGGCCATCACTGAAGCGCTTGAGCGCCGCGTCGGCGCTGCCGCCGGCCTGCGTGAACGCGGTCAGGTGCAATGTCTCGGCCTGCAGTTGCCACACCGTCGCCGAGTAGCCGTCGACGAGGCGCCTGGCGCTCGCCACGATGGCGTCGAGCACTGGCTGCACGTCGCCCGGCGACTGCGCGATGACCTTCAGGATCTCGGCGGTCGCGGTCTGGCGCTCCAGCGCCTCCTGCGTGTCGCTGAGCAGGCGCACGTTCTCGAGCGCCACGCCCATGCTGGCGGCCACGGTCGACAGCAGGCGCTCGTCGCTGTCGCCGAAGGCGCCGTCGTGATCCATGTTCTCGAGCGCGATGAAGCCGAGCAGTCGATCCTGCGCATGGATCGGCGTGAGCACGCCGGAGCGGCTCATGCCGGTGCCCTCGGCCACGTACAGCTCCCAGTCGCGGTACTCGGCCTGGGTGCTCCACCGCACGGGCTTCCGGCTCCTGGCGGTGTCGAACCACCGCTTTCCGGTCAGGCCGGTCGCGATGGGCATCGGCGGCGGCTGCACGCGCGCGCCGCGCTCGACGCAGTAGACATGCCGGCTCATGCCGGCCGTTTCATCGAGCCAGCCGATGGCCAGGGTGCTTGTGCTGAACAGTTGCACCAGCTGGTCGCCGACGAGATCGATGATGGCCTGGAAACTCAGTTCGGCGGCCATGCCCTGCTGGATGCTGTTGATCAGCGCGAGTTCTGCATTGCGTTGCCTGGTTTCCTGGAGCAGCCGCTGGGTCTCGTCGAACAGGCGCGCGTTTTCCAGCGCCACGCTCATGCTCGCGGCAATCGTCTCGAGCAGCTTCAAGTCGCCGTCGCGGAAGGCGTGCTCATGGCGATCGGCCACGCCGAGCATCCCGACCACGTCGGCGCCGCGCCTCAGTGGCGCCAGCAGCAGCGACCTGACCGCATCGGCCACACGCCCCGGCACCAGCGGGCCTCCGCCCAGACGCGCCGATGCGCCCTCGAGGTCTTCATTGATCAGCAGCGACTTTCCGGTTCGCACCACCTCGGCGCTGAAGCCGGACAGCGGATAGGGTGCCGGCGTCAGATGCTCCTCGCCCGAGGTCAATGAAACGACGTGCAGCAGACCGGATTTCTGGTCCAGCAGCCGCACGCTGGCTGTGGCCGTGCCGAACACTTCGCGCAGCTTTCCGCTGACAGCCTGGTAAACGCCCCGCAGCGTGATTTCACCGGCCAGCGCCTGTTGCACGGCATTGATGATCCCCAGCTCGGCGGCGCGCTGCTCAAGGGCCGCGGTGCGCTCCGCCACCTGGCGCTCCAGTCCGTCCTGCGTGCGGAGGTTGGCCAGCGCCACCGCGGCCTGCGCCGCCAGCGTGGCCAGCAGATGGTGATCGCTGTCACGGAAGCGGCCGAACAGCCCGTCGAGGTCGGCATACAGGAGCCCGAGCAGCTCGCGATTGACCAGCAGGGGCGCCACCAGGCAGCTGCGCTGATCGATCGGATCGGCGCCCTCCGGTCCGTGCCGCAGGCGCGAGCTGCGCAGCGTGCGCGCTTCGTCGAGCCA
>JALORV010000102.1 GCA_025458735.1 Burkholderiaceae bacterium
GCGCTGCTGTCGGCGTTTTTCCGGCAGGACCCGCTGGCCTGCCCATGAAGACGCTGCTCATCGTCTACCACTCGATGACGGGCGCCGCTGCGCAGCTGGCGCAGGCAGCGGCCGAGGGCGCGCGCAGCGAGCCGGGGCTGCAAACCACCCTGCTGCATTCGCCACAGGCCGGCGCAGCGGATGTACTCGCCGCCGACGCCTATCTTTTCGTCACGCCGGAAAACCTGGCCACGATGGCGGGCCTGATGAAGGATTTCTTCGACCGCGTTTACTACGCCGCGCTCGATCAGGTGAACGGGCGGCCATACGCCAGCATCGTTGCGGCCGGCACCGATGGCTCCGGCGCGGCCCGCCAGATCGAACGCATCGCCACCGGGCTGCGCCTGCGCGCGGTCGCCGCGCCCCTGATCGTACGCAACGGCGCGCAGACCCCGGTGGCGATCCTGGCCGCGAAGACGGTGCCGCAGCCGGACCTCGAACACGCCCGGGAACTCGGTGCAGCGCTTGCGACCGGCGTGGCGAACGGGATCTTCTAGCGGCGCCTAGGGACCCAGCAGGAAGTCGCGCACCAGCGCGATCTCGCCGGCCGGCATGAAGGTCGGGGCGTGGCCGACGTCCGGCACCTCGACCACCTGCGGCCGCGGCCCGCGCCCTGCCATCTCGGCGGCCGTTTCAACGGTCAGCAGATCGGAGTGTGCCCCACGCACCAGCAGTGTGCGGGCGGCGATGCGGTCGTACAGCGCCCAGGTGGCAGCTTCGGCTGCCGCTGCGGACTCCGGCGTCACGCTGCGAAACGGCACCGCGATCGCCGGGTCATAGCGAAACACGACGCGTCCGGAAGCGTCGATCCGGACCGTCGGTTCCACCAGCTCGGTCCAGTCCGCGCGCGTCTTCAGTCCGAACGGCGCCGCCGTGACCGAGACATAGTCGACCGCCTCGTCCAGGCTGGCGAACGAAACCGGCTGGCCGACGTAGCCGCCGATGCGGGCCAGGGCCGCGGCACCGAGGCGGGGCCCGACGTCGTTGAGTACCAGCCGGCGGATCGGCGCGCCCGGCTGTCCGGCCAGCGCAATGCCGATCAAGCCGCCCATCGAGGTGCCGACCCAGTCGACACGCTCGACGTCGAGCCGCGCAATCAGCGTCACCATGTCCGCGACGTACTGCGGGATCCCGTACAGCAACGGATCGCGCAGCCAGTCACTGTGGCCACGACCGGCGACGTCGGGGCAGACGACGCGATAGCGATCGGCCATTGCGCGCGCGAGCCGATCGAAGTCGCGGCCCATGCGCGTCAGGCCATGCACGCACAGCAGCACATCCGGGTTGTCGCGTTCGCCCCATTCGACGTAGGCGATCCGGTGCAGGCCGGCGGGGCTGAGACATTGCAGGTGGTGCTGGCGGGGTGACATGGCAGGAGCGGTCCTACGGTTTCGCGCCGGGCCTTTCGGCCAGGGAGGTCCGGAGCGTGAAGTGCGGCTCGCGGTGACGGGCGCTTCGATTGTAGTCAGCGCACGGTGGCATACTCGACGCGTTCGGAGGAGACAGCCCATGCTGAAGGGAAAAACCGCACTGGTGACCGGTTCGACGAGCGGCATCGGACTGGCAATCGCCGAGGCGCTGGCGGCGCAGGGCGCCAATATCGTGGTCAACGGCTTCGGCGACGCAGCCGCCATCGCGGCCGCCGAGTCGCAGCTTCAGCGGCACGGCGTACGCACGCTGTATCACGGTGCCGACATGAGCAAGCCGGCCGAGATCGAGCAGATGATCGGCGCCGCCGAAGCCGCGTTCGGCCGCATCGACATCCTCGTCAACAACGCCGGCATCCAGCACGTGGCGCCCGTCGACGCGTTTCCGGTCGAGCGCTGGGACGCGATCATCGCCATCAACCTGACCTCGGCCTTCCACACGATCCGCCTGGCGCTGCCGAAGATGAAGGCTGCCAACTGGGGCCGCATCATCAACATTGCGTCGTTGCACGGGCTGGTCGCGTCGGTCGACAAGTCAGCCTACGTGGCGGCCAAGCACGGGATCGTCGGGCTCACCAAGGTGGTGGCATTGGAGACGGCCACCACCGGCGTGACCTGCAATGCCATCTGCCCCGGCTGGGTGCTGACGCCGCTGGTGCAGAAACAGGTGGATGCCCGCGCCGCGCGCGACGGCCTCAGCCAGGACGACGCCAAGAAGGCCCTGCTGCGCGAAAAGCAGCCGTCGATGCAGTTCGTGACCACCGAACAGCTGGCCGGCCTGGCAGTGTTCATGTGCTCGCCGGCCGCCGACCAGGTGCGTGGCGTTGCCTGGAACGTCGACGGCGGCTGGTACGCGCAGTAGTCCGGGCCTGACGCCGGACCCTGCCGTCCCCGGAGCGCGCCGACCCGCCCGTACCGAGCGGGCGGCTGATGAAGTCTGTCAGTCCGCCGAATCGGCTGCGGGAACGACGTCGACCGCCACCTCGACCGTGTGGCTGGCACCACCCTGGATGACGCCGCGCAAGGGCATCACATCGCCGTAGTCCCGGCCGATCGCAAGCGTCACGTGGTCCGTCTCCGGCAGCACCGCATTGGTCGGATCGAGGTCGATCCAGCCGAGGTTCGGGCACCAGATCGACACCCACGCATGCGAGGCATCTGCTCCGACCAGCCGCGCCCGCCCCGGCGGCGGTCTCGTCAGCAGGTAGCCGCTGACGTAGCGTGCCGGCAACCCCAGCCCGCGCAGCATCGCGATCATCAGGTGCGCGAAGTCCTGGCAGACACCGCGCCGGTCGCGGAACACCTCCAGCAGCGGCGTGCCGACCTCGGTCACGCCGGCCTCGTAGCTGAAGTCGCGGTGGATGCGCTGCATCAGCTCGCGCGCGGCGGCGAGGACACTGCGACCCGGCGGAAAGCTCGGCCGCGCGTAATCGGTGAGCAGCGGCTGCAGCGGCACGTAGGGCGAGGCGTAGACGAACTCCGACGCGCGCCGGAACGGTGCCCCGGCGACGTATCGCAACGCGGCCGCCACCTGCTCCCAGGAGGCTGCCGCGGACTCATCGACAGCGCGTTCGCGCGGTCGCACCGTGACCCGGCTCTCGACGCCGACCACCAGTTCCTGATGCGGAACATAGAGCGAGAACTCGGTGCGGACATTGCCGAAGGAGTCGCGCGAGGCGATGCACTGCGCCGGCGGCGGATCGATGGTCAGGCGGAAGCGTTCGACCTGCTGCCGCTCGTCATCACGCGGCGTCAGGTGCGCGCAGTGATAGGCGACCTCGACCCGGGCCGTGTAGCTCGACACCGTGGTGTGCCGCACGTCGAGACGGACCGCACGGCCGGACGGACCGTCGCCGCGGCCGGCGCGGTCCGCGCCGCCTTCCGCTGTCGACGCGAGGGCCGCGTGCCCTTGATGAATGGACGCACTCACGCGGTCACCGTCCGGAACGCCTCCGTGGCGTGACTGAAGTAGCGCGCACCGATGGCATCGGACAGCTCGCGGCTGCCCGTCTCCAGCCGCGCGGTCAGCTGCAGCAGGGCCGCATGGCGCCCCGAGTCGTCGACGCTGCTCAGAGCGGCCAGCGAGGGCCAGTCGGACGCGGACGGCAGATGGGCCAGCAGCTGCTCCGCACCCGGCGTCCCGAGCCGCTCGATCTGGTTGCCGATGCGCCGTGCCATGCCATGCAATGACCGCGGATTGGCCGACTCCTGCACCAGCAGGTCGACCAGCGGCGGGATCTCGAGACGCCGCTGATACAGCGCGCGATAGGTGATCGTGCTGTCGAAGAGCTGCAGCACGAAGTCGTAGCCGTCGTCGCGCCCGATGGCTCCGGTTTCGAACATGACCTCGAGCGCGCGGGCCAGAGTACCCAGCCGCTCGAGCTGGCGCCCGATCGTCATCAGCCGCCAGCCGTCGTCGCGCGTCATCTGGTCGACCTGCGCACCGGTGATTGCCGACAGGTGCACGGCCAGGCGTCCGAGCGCGGCGACCGCCTCGTCGGCGGAAAACGTTCCGTCGGCGCGCGCCCGTGCGCAGTCCGCTTCGAAGCGGCCGACGGATGAGGACACCAGCCGCCAGTGATCGACCGACAGCCGGTCACGGATGTGACTGGCTGCGCGTGCCAGCGCGGCCAGGTCGAACGCCACGCTCGGCTGTCGCGGGTCGGCCAGTCCGGCGATCAGCGTTCGCTCGTACACGGCGATCGACTGCGCCGGCGCCGGCGCTTCGGGCGGCACCAGCCCCTGCTCCTCGCACAGCACCGCAACCACTTCCAGCAGCGGTGACGGTGAGCGCGCGGCGTCGCCGATCACGCTCAGCGAGGCGCGC
Organism: Burkholderiaceae bacterium; assembly: GCA_025458735.1. The sequence goes on from JALORV010000102.1 coordinate 4,294, forward strand.
GCCAGCCGCACGGACTGCTCGGCGCGCTCGGCATAGCGGCCCATCCAGAACAGGTTCTCGGCCGAGCGGCTGGACACCACGCGCCGCTGCGACGACAGCTCCTCGGCACGCAGTGGCGTCGGCAGCATCGAGAAGCGGTCGACCGGACCGCTGGTGCGCACCCAGGTGTCCTGGCTGCCGCCACCCTGCTGCATCGATACCACCCGCCGTTCGCGCAGCGCCACCCGCGTCAGGCCGCCCGGCATCACATGCCAGCCGCCGCCGCCATCACTGATCGCGTACACGCGCAGCATCGCCGCGCGCGGCAGCAGCCGGCCCTCGTGCCACGTCGGCGCCAGCGGCAGGGGCAGGTAGTCCTGCACGGTGCCAGCGTCCGGATCGGCTTCGATGCGCCGGCGCAGCGCGGCCAGCTGCTCCGGCTGCAAGCCGGCCCCGATCACGGCATCGAAGCCGGGACGCTCGGCCCGTGGCGGATAGGTCG
>JALORV010000103.1 GCA_025458735.1 Burkholderiaceae bacterium
GGCGCCTGGATACGGCGCACGGTGTCGATGTCGGGCGCTTCCAGCAGGGTGTAGTTGTGCGACTGATCGATGGCGGCCCATTCGCCGCGTATCGCCACTTCAGCCGGAATGGACGCGTAGAACGCCTTGGCCAACGCCGCCAGCTCGGCGTACTGGGCGGCGCTCAGGTTCGGACGGGTGCGATTGGTCAGCAGGAACAACATGGCATCAGCCTCCTTTGCGATTGAAGCGGCGCGCCACGCGCCAGATCAGCCAGGCCGCCGCGGGCAGCAACATCGGCAACAGCAGGCCAGGGCCGATGGGCACGTTCGGCAGCAGCTGCGCCCCGTTGAGCGCCAAGGCACCGGCGTAGATCAGGTTGCCCGAGCCGCAGGCCAGCAGAAACTGCGGCCAGCTCACGCGTGCGGCGCCGGCGCTGAGCACCACGGCCTCCGCCAGCACGGGCACGGGGCGGCTCAGGAACAGCACTGCCAGCGCCGGAGCGTCGGGCAGCGCCACGCTGCGCGTGCGCAACAGCTGGCGGCTGACGAAGTAGGCAGCCGACTGTCCGGCCATGAGCCCGGCGAAGGCGGCCCCAAACCCAGGGCCGAAGCCCAGGCGGGCCCCCAGCATGGTGCCGACGATGCTGGACGGAATCGGCAGCAGGACGTCAGAGGCGAGCAGCCCCGCCCCCGCCAGCGCAAAGCCCAGTGCATGCTCGTCGGTGGCCGACAGCCAGCGTTCGCCCGGCAGTTCCCCGACGAGCAGGAAAGGCAGTGCGGAAACACACACTGCGCAGATGACGATCAGGGCCGTTTGGCGCAGGTAGCGTGGCATGATCTCGAGACACTAGCAGAAGCGCCGAACGAAGGCCCGATCCGAACACGATGCTGGTTCAAACAGCGAAAGGAACTGCCGACATGGTCACGCTCACCGGCTCGCCGGCGCTGAAGGTGCAGGTGATGTGCGAGGGTATCCGCTACACCGCGGCGCTCGGCGCGGCGGCCGCGCATTCGATGCCCAACTACTACCCCTACCGCTTCAAGGAGGGTGAGCACGATCCCACCGGCCGCGGCATCGCGACCATTCCTTACCTCATCAACACCCCCGACGGCACCGAGATCCGCGTCCTGGGCAACGGCGACTCTCCCTGGCACGTGGAAGGCGATGCGGCGCAGGGCTACCGGCTGATCGACGACCGCAGCGGGCAGACGGTGCCCATCCAGTTCGAGCCGCTGCGCCCGTGGCTGACGCAGAAGACCGCCGACGGCCTGCCCTTCGCGCAGGCGGGCGTCACCACCCATGGCGACATGCTGGTGATCAACGTGGCGCCCGGTTGCGAGTATTTCCTGCACAAGCACGACGGCGTGTCGATGCGCTGCGGCTTCTGCGCCTATGGCGCACCCGACGAGCGCACGCTGCACCTGGGGCAGAAAGCGGGGCAGGTGGAGATCCCGCCGCCCACGCTTGACCGCATGCGCGAGGCGCTGGATGCGGTGATCGACCAGACCGAGATCCGCCACATCTACCTGGTGGGCGGTTCGCTCACCGATGCGCGCAAGGAAGGCGAGCGCTTTCTGCAGCTGGCGCGCTACGTCAAGAAGGTCAACCGGCGCGGCATTCCGGTGGCCCTGGGCTCGGGCGCCATTCCGGACGACCTGATCGCGAAGTTCCATGCGGAGCGGCTGGTCGAGCATGTCTGCTTCAACCTGGAGGTCTGGTCGGAGCCGCTGTTCGCCAAGGTGTGCCCAGGCAAGAACCGCTATGTCGGCTACGGCCGCTGGATCGCGGCGCTCGAGACGGCGGTGGGCCTGTGGGGCCGCGGCCACGTGTATTCGGCCATGGTCGCCGGCATGGAGCTCGAACCCGAGCACGGCATGGAGTGGGAAGACGCGGTGCGCCTGGCGCTGCAGGGCGCCGAGGACCTTTGCAGCCGCGGCATCATCCCCATCTACTCGCTGGTCTGGCCGGTGGGCGGACGGCAGCGGGCCGACTATCACGCCCGCATCCGCAACTTCTTCGAGACGCTCAGCAGCGGCTACCAGGAGATCCGCAGGCGCCACGGGCTGACGATCTCGGACGGCTTCATGTGCCACCGTTGCGCCTACATGCAGCTGGAGTGCGACATGGACCGGGCCGCAGCGGTGCCGGCATGAGCCCCGCCGCCATGCCGGATCCGGCGCCGATCGTGCGCCTGAGCACCGCCTACTGGGAAAGCCAGGCGCTGCTGACGGCCAACCGGCTGCGCATCTTCGACTTCCTGGCCGACGGCGCCCGATCGGCGGAAGAGGTCGCGGCCGGCCGGCAGCTCGACCCGCGCAGCACCGGCCTGCTGCTGCGCGCCTGCGTCGGGCTGGGCTTCCTGGTCGAGCGCGGGCAGCGCTTCGAGAACGCGCCCGTCGCCTCGGCCTTTCTGGTGTCGCACAGCCCGGCCTTCATGGGTAACGTCATCCGCTACAGCGACCAGCTGTACGGCGCCTGGGGGCAGCTCGAGGACGCGGTGCGTTCGGGCCGGCCGGCCGTTCCCGCGCAGACCTACCTCGGCGACGATCCCGGCAGGACGCGGGCCTTCGTGCAGGCGATGCACGAACGCGCGCTGGGTATCGCGCGGGCGCTGGTGCCGATGCTCGACCTGTCGGGCCGGCGCACGATGCTGGATGTGGGGGGCGGCCCGGGCACCTATTCGGTGCTGCTCACCGAGCGCTTCGCGGGCCTGCGGGCCGAAGTGCTGGAACTGCCCGGCGTCGCCGCCGTGGCGCGCGAACTGGTTGCCGCCGCCGGGGCGCAGGATCGGGTCACGCTGCGCGACGGCGACTACCACAGCAGCGATTTCGGGTCCGGCAGGGACGTGGTGCTCATGTCCGGCATGTTCCATCGCGAAACGGCGCAGACCTGCCGCGACCTGGTGCGGCGCGCCGTGGCCTGCCTCAACCCGGGCGGCCTGCTTGTGGTCAGCGACGTGTTCACCGACGCCGGCGGCTGCCAGCCCGTCTTCGCGGCGATGTTCGGCCTGAACATGATGCTGACGGCCCCCGACGGCGGCGTGCACGCCGACGCCGACGTGACGCAATGGATGGCCGAGTGCGGCTTGCAGGCATTGAAGGTCTCGGCGCTGCCGCCGCCGATGCCGCACCGCATCGTCAGTGGAGTCAAGCCGTGAAGAGCCGTGTCCGGCTGGTCATGAAGGCCCTGGCCTTCTGCAGCGCCCTGGCCCTGCAGGCCCAGGCCCAGGCCCAGGCGCCGGCAACGCCGCCGTCCGCCGCGGCGTCCGCGCCCGCCGCCCCGAAGATCGGCCAGCTGAAGTCGCTGGGACAGGATCGCTACCAGGTGGGGCGGATCGTCGTGGACAAGCGTGCTGGAACGCTGACCGTGCCTGGCCGCGTCCTGGTGCGCGACAAGCCACTGGAGTATGTGGCCACAAGCCCCGGCGGCAGGAAGGCCTACGAGTCGCTGCTGGAGTTGGACGCCTCCGGCTCGGAGATGAACCTCGCCTGCATACTCGCCGGCCTGGAACGGGACTCCGACGTGCCCGCGTGGAAGCCGCTGAGCGTGGCGGGCCGGGTCGGTCGCCGTGTCTCCTTGACGCTGACCTGGGCAGACGGCACGCAGCGCCGACGCCTGTCGGCGGCGGAAGCCCTGCTGGGTCCGGACGCTTCAGCGAAGCCCGGCGCCTTCGAGTGGGCCTACACCGGCTCCTTCACGTCGATGGACGGGAGCCAGCTCGCCGCCGACGTCACGGGGACGCTGATCAGCTTCGTCAAGAAGGACCCCACGGGCATCATCGAGGTGGTTTCCGATGCCGAGCTGGGCCCCTACGGCAACATCCAGGGCAACCCCGCGCTGCCGCCCGAAGGCTCGGCGATCGAACTGGTCATCCAGGCAACCCCCGCCCCGAGATGACTGCAGTTCGCGGCGCGATGCTTTTCTGGGCAGTGCTGGCCATCCTGTTCGTGATCGAGGCGGGTTCCGGCGGCCTTCAGCCATCCGCCATTCGCGTTGCGGCAGGCGGCATCGTCGTGCTGCTGGCGCCGTTGTTCTGGCCCGGATGCGCGGCAACACCCGTTGAAACCGCGGCCCGCGTCTTGGCATGGACGGCGATGTGCTGCGGCATCGCGGTACTTGCGGTCGTGCTGTTGAACGGCAGCGGTCAGTCCTGGCCCGCGATGTTGCAGAGCTGCGCCATGCTGGCCGCCGTGCTGTTCCTTGCGCATGCCGCTGCCGTGCCGCTGGAGCGCCTGAGGGCTCGCTCCGCTGTCGAAGCATGCAATGCGCGCCAGGCCGCCAGCCGCATCGTGGCGCTGTCGCTTGCACTGCTCGGCTCGCTGCCGCTGTGGCTCGGTCCTGCCGCCGAACTGCTGTCCGGGCGTCATGCCTGGACGATCGATGCGGTGCTGGGCCTGAGCCCGCTCACGCACCTGGCGGTGGCCAGCGGCAACGATCTGCTTCGGAACCAGTGGCTCTATCAGCATTCCAATCTTTCCGGCCTGCAGTTCGACTACCCGGGCCTGCCCACGCTGGCCTGGACATATGGCTCGCTGTGCCTGTTGGCGGGCGCCATTGCCTTGACCACGGTCCGCCGCGGCGGCGCCGGCAGAACGGACAACCCTTTGCAACTTCCAGAGGAGAAGAAGTCATGATCACCCGACGCCAGCTTGTGGGCGCGCCCGGCCTGCTGATGCTGCCCGCTGTGCGGGCACAGGCCGCGCCGGACATGGATCCGGAACTGCGCCGCCGTTGCGTGCGCTCGATCGCCGGCGGCCTGCACTACCTGCGCGGCCAGCAGGCGCC
>JALORV010000104.1 GCA_025458735.1 Burkholderiaceae bacterium
GAGTTCATCAGGTTGCCGGCCAGGATGAAGAACGGCACCGCCAGCAGCGGGAACGAGTCGATGCCGTTGACCATCCGGTGGATGACCACGAAGTCCGGCACCATGCCGGTGGCCATCACGAAGATCAGCGACGAGCCCGCCATCGCAATGGCCACGGGAACGCCGGTGCCCATCAGGCCGAGGAACAGCAGCTTGAAGGCGCCGGGACTCACCGGGCTGCCCTCAGCGCTTCGCGCTTCGTGGTGAGCGCGCCGCAGCGGCCAGTGGTGCTCATCGCCCGCGGCCCTGCGCCGGCGCTGCCGCCACGCCGTCGACCAGTTCCGGGTCCTCCAGCACCGAGGCGCGGCGCTGCCAGTTGCGTCGTGCCACGCCCAGCGCACGCCACGTCATCAGCACGAAGCCTGCCAGCACGACCGAATACATCAGCCCGATCGGCAGATCCACCACCGCCATGCGCTGGCTGCCGATGCGCTGCATCAGCTGAACGGTGAGCCAGCTCGCGTAGCCGAAGAAGGCGATGCGGGCCGCGTCCACCAGCGTCGACATCACGCGCATCAGCGGCTTGGGCAGGATGCGGTAGAAGAAGTCGACGTGGATGTGGTTGTTCTTGCGCACGCTGACCGCGGCGCCGATGAACACGGTGCAGATCAGCAGGTAGCGCGAGATCTCCTCGGTCCATCCGGCCGAGTCGTTGAGGGCGTAGCGCGTGAAGAACTGCAGGAACACGGTGGCCGCGAGCAGCCAGAAGAAGAGGAACGATATCCAGTCTTCCAGGCGATAAACGGACAGGTCGATGGGCTCGTCGTGGACGTCGAACTCGCCGCTCGCGGTCAACACGTGATCCTCCGCAGGATCGACGCTGGCGGGATTCAGCGGCGGGCTGGGCGGCATGCGATGCAGACAGGCTGAGGAGTCACGCCGTACGCGGGCCTGGCGATGCGCCGGCGCTCCAGCTGCGCTGGAAGCGCCGGGCCGCCGCATCCATGTGGCGCCGCATGGCCGCCCGCGCGCCCGATCCATCGTGGTCCTCGATGGCAGCCATGACGGCGTCATGCTCGGCAATCGCCGCCGCCCACAGCTCGGGCGTGTCGAAGTGATGCTCGAGCTGGAGGAACAGCGGCCCGGTGCGCTGATCCCAGAGCGTGCGCACCGCCAGCGCCAGGGCGCTGTTGCCGCTGGCTTCGGCAATTTCCAGATGAAAGCGCCGGTCGTTGTCGAGCGGCATCACGGCACGCCGGCGGTCCCGCTCCATCGCCGCCAGGGCAGTCTTGATCCGGCGCAGCTGCGCCGGACTGGCTTGGCGCGCGGCCAGGGCGGCGCATTCGGACTCGAGCAGGCGGCGGGCGGCGATCAGCTCGAACGGACCCGAATCGGACGACAGCGAACCGCTGCTGCGCGCGGCCGGCCGGCGCCGGGTGACATACACGCCGGAGCCGACGCGAACCTCGACATAGCCCTCGACCTCGAGCGCGATCAGTGCCTCGCGTACCGAAGGTCGGCTCACGCGCAGCTGCTGCGCCAGGTCGCGCTCCGGCGGCAGGCGGTCACCGGGACGGTATTCGCCCCGCCGGATCAGCTGCGCGATCTGCTCGGCAATGCGTCGGTACAGCCGTTGCGGTTCGACCGCCTTGATCGGCATCGCGGGGCGTCTCCCGGAGTTCGCTCTCCGTCGGCAGGCTGGACAGCGGCAAGTGGCGCCGCTTACACTGCCGCGCTCAATGGTCGCGATTGGTCAAGTGGTCAGACCAATTGCGGCCAGCCCGGCTGCGCGGCTAGCTTCACATGGGCACCCAAGGGTGTCAAGCCGCGGCGCGGGTCTGCGCGTGATCGATGCCGAGCCGCCGCCGCAGCCTTCAGCGGCAGCGAGAGATCGGCCAGGGAGACAGACGATGGCCGGGCGTTTGCAGGGCAAGTCCGCGCTGGTGACGGCGGCTGGACAGGGCATGGGACGGGCCGCGGTGCAGGCCTTCGCGCGCGAAGGCGCGCGCGTCATCGCGACCGACCTGAAGGCGAACCTGCTGGCCGGCCTGCCCGCCGGCGTCAGTACCGCCGCTCTCGACGTGCTGGACGACGCCGCCGTGCAGGCCTTCGTGGAGACCACTGGCGCGGTGGACATCCTGTTCAACTGCGCGGGCACCGTGCACCAGGGCACGATATTCGACTGCAGCATCGCCGACTGGGACTTCAGCTTCGACCTGAACGTGCGCAGCATGTTCGTGCTGACCAAGGCGATGCTGCCGAAGATGATCGCCGCGGGCGGCGGCGTCATCCTCAACATGGCCTCGGTGCTCGGGGCGCACAAGGCGGCGCCCAACCGGCTCGCCTACGCGGCCAGCAAGGCCGCGGTGGCCGGCTTCACGCGCGCGCTGGCGATCGACCATGTCAAGCAGGGCATCCGCGTCAACTGCGTCTGCCCCGGTACGGTCGACACGCCCTCGCTGGGCGAGCGCATCCAGGCGTTTGCCGATCCGGTGCAGGCGCGCAAGGACTTTATCGCGCGCCAGCCGATGGGCCGGCTGGCAACGGCCGAGGAGATCGCCGAGACCTTTGTCTACCTGGTGTCGGACGAATCGTCCTTCATGACCGGGCAGGCGATCTTCGTCGACGGTGGCATGAGTCTCTAGAAGCGGGCAAAAGTGCACACCTACTTTTGCCCGGTTTGAATCAGAAAAAGTCGCTGGCGGAGCCAGACGACTCTTTTCATTACAACCGCAAGGTGAAGGCCGCAAATGAAACTACTTCGGTACGGACCTGCCGGCTTCGAGAAGCCGGGGCTGCTCGATGCCAACGGGGCGATCCGCGACCTGTCGGGCGTGGTCGCGCATGTCACCAGCGAGCACCTGTCGGACAAGGCACTGGCCAAGCTGGCGAAGGTCGACCCGAAGTCGCTGCCGCTGGTGGCCGGCAAGCCGCGCCTCGGCGTGCCCTACCTCGGCATCAGCAAGTTCATCGCCATCGGGCTCAACTTCGCGGACCATGCGGCGGAATCGAACGCACCGATCCCGAGCGAGCCGATCGTCTTCAGCAAGGCCACCACCTGCATCAACGGCCCGAACGACGACATCATGCTGCCGCGCGATTCGACCAAGACCGACTGGGAAGTCGAGCTCGGGGTGGTGATCGGCACCACGGCGCGCTATGTCGACGAGGCTCGCGCGCTGTCACACGTGGCCGGCTACTGCGTCATCAACGACGTGTCGGAGCGCAACTTCCAGCTCGAGCGCGGCAGCCAGTGGGACAAGGGCAAGGGCTGCGACACCTTCGGCCCGATCGGGCCCTGGCTGGTGACGCGCGACGAAGTGCCGGACCCGCAGGCGCTCGACATGTGGCTCGACGTCAACGGCGAGAAGATGCAGCGTGGCAGCACGCGGACGATGATCTTCGGCGTGGCGACGCTCGTCAGTTATGTCAGCCGCTTCATGACCCTCTTGCCGGGCGACGTCATCACCACCGGCACCCCGCCCGGCGTCGGCCTCGGCATGAAGCCGCCCCGCTACCTGAAGGCCGGCGACGTCGTCACGCTCGGCATCGCCGGGCTCGGCGAACAGCGGCAGAAGGTGGTGGCCTGGTCGGCGCGCTAGCAGCTTCCCGCGCGGCATGCAGCTGATCAGGCACGAGCGCGTTGCCACCTGGGCTCGCGCCTGCCTGCAGGCCGTGGGCGTGCCCGCCGCCGATGCCGCGATCGTCGCCGACGCGCTGGTGCAGACGAGCCTCTGGGGCATCGACTCGCACGGCGTGCTGCGGCTGACGCATTACCTCGACCGCCTGCAGCGTGGCTCGACGCGCGCGGCGGCGCCGGGCCGCGTCGCGGCCACCGGCCCGTGCACCGCCAGCATGGACGGCGACAACGGCCTCGGCATCCTGCATTGCGTGCGGGCCATGGAAGCCGCCATCGCACTGGCGCGTGACAACGGCCTCGGCGTGGTCGGCGTGCGCCGCTCCAGCCACTGCGGCGCCGTCGGCCTGTACGCGCGCCAGGCCGCCGCTGCGGGACTTGTGGGCATGGCGTTCACGCAGGCCAACGCGATCGTCGTCCCGTTCGGCGGCCGGCGCAGCTTCCTGGGTACCAATCCGATCGCGATCGCGTTCCCTCGAGCCGGGGACGTGCCGCTGTGTCTCGACATGGCGACCAGCCAGGTCGCCTTCAACCGTGTCATCAATGCGCGCATCGAGAACACGCCGGTGCCGCCGGGACTCACGGTCGATGCGCAGGGCGAGCCGACCATCGATCCGCATGCCGCCGTGGCGATCACTCCGCTCGGCGGGCCCGAGTACGGCTACAAGGGCTATGGTCTGGCGATCATGGTGGACCTGCTGTGCGGCGCGCTCAATGGCATGAGCTTCGGCCCCCACATCACGCCGATGTACGAGGCGCTTGACACGCCGCAGGATCTCGGCCACCTGCTGTTGGCGCTCGACCCGCAGCGCTTCGCCGGCGGCTCGACACTGGCCGCGACGGTCCGCGCGCTGGCCGACGAGTTGCCGCGCGAGCCCGGCCAGGTCCAGCTGCCGGGCGACCCCGAGCTGCGCAGCGAGCGCACCCGGCGCGGGTCCGGCATCCCCTTCGAGAGCGGCGCGCTGGCCGATATGGCAGCCTGGTCCGAGCGCCTCGGCGTGACGCCGCTTGCCTGATGAAGCCCGAGATCCTGCAGGTTGCCGCGATCCACGGCCCGAGCCAGGCGCAGCTGGAGGCGAACTATTCGGTGCACCGCCTGTGGGAAGCGGCGGATCGCGATGCGCTGCTGGCGAGCGTCGCGCCGCGAGGCTTCGGCGTCGGTGTCGATGCGATCGACCTGGCGGCGGCGCGCGAGCGCGGCATCGCCGTCACCAACACGCCCGACGTGCTGACCGACGACGTCGCCGATCTCGCCATCGGCCTGATGCTGGCCGCGCTGCGCGGCATCGTCGCCGCCGATCGCTACGTGCGTTCCGGCCAGTGGCTGCGCGCGCACATGCCGCTGCAGCAGAAGGCCAGCGGCAAGCGGCTCGGCATCATCGGCATGGGACGCATCGGCCAGGCGATCGCGCGGCGGGCTGCGGCCTTCGACATGACGATCGCCTGGCACGGACCGCGCGCCAAGCCGCTGCCGTGGCGCTACGAGCCCGATCTGCGCGCGCTCGCCGGCGCGGTCGACGTGCTGATCGCCGCCTGCCCCGGCGGCGAGGCCACCCGCGGCCTGGTCAGTCGCGAAGTCCTGGCGGCCCTCGGGCCGCAGGGCACCTTCGTCAACATCGCCCGCGGCTCGGTGGTCGACGAGCCCGCGCTGGTCGAGCTGCTCGCCACGCGCCAGCTCGGCGGCGCGGCACTCGACGTCTACGTCGACGAACCGCGCGTGCCGGAAGCGCTGTTTGCGCTCGACCATGTCGTGCTGCAGCCGCACCAGGCGAGCGCCACGCGCGAGACCCGTACCGCCATGGGCCAGCTCGTGCTGGACAACGTGGCAGCGTTCGTCGCCGGCCGGCCGCTGCTCACCCCTGTCACCTGAGGACGCCATGATTCCCGACCTGAAGGACAAGATCGTGCTGGTCACCGGCGCCAGCACCGGCATTGGCGCCGCCGTCGCGCGCGCCTTCGGCGCCGAGGGCGCAACGGTCGTCGTGCACTACCACGCCAGCGAAGCCGCGGCGCGCGGGGTGGTGGCCGCCATCGAGGCCGCGGGCGGGCACGCCCACGCGCTGCGCGCCAACGCAACGCATCCCGGCCAGATAGTGGCGCTGGTGCACGCGGTGATCGAGCGCTACCGTCGGCTCGACGTGCTGATCAACAATGTCGGCGACCTGGTGCGCCGCTGCCCGATCGCCGACAGCAGCGAAGACTTCTTCGACGAGGTCGTCGACCTGAACGTTCGTTCCGTGGTCACGACCTGCCGCGCCGCGATCCCGCACTTTCGCGCGCAGGGCCGGGGCAACATCATCAACACGACCTCCATCGCCGCGCGCAACGGCGGCGGGCCGGGCTCGGTGCTGTATGCCAGCTCGAAGGCCTTCGTCAGCACTTTCACGCGCGGCCTTGCCAAGGAACTGGCGGCCGAGAAGATCCGCGTCAACGGTGTCGCCCCCGGTGTCATCGTCACGCCGCTGCAGGCTCGCCACACCAGTGCGGCGCAGATGGAGAGTTTTCGGGCTGCCGTTCCGATGGGACGGCTCGGTTCGGCCGAGGAGTGTGCCGGCGCCTACCTGTACCTCGCCTCGGACGCGCTGAGCGGCTACGTCACCGGCCAGATCCTCGAGGTCAATGGCGGACAGCTGATGCCGTGACGTTGCCCGACGCAAATACCCGGGCCATCCGCCGCGGTCAGATGAGCCGCGCGATCAGCATCAGCAGCAGCGACAGCAGCACCGTGCTGGCGAACGGCAGCAGCACCTCCCGGCCCTTGATGCGCAGGCGCAGGTCACCCGGCAGGCGGCCGATGCCGAGCTTCTGCAGCCAGGGCTGCAGCGCGGTCAGCACCAGCAGCGCAAGAAACGTGGTCAGCAGCCATTTCATGGTCATCGACAGTGTACGCAGGGCCGGATCGCCGACGCAGGGCGCAGCCGGTCAAGCGCATTCAACCCAGGAGCTGGATCGTGAACATCATCAGACATGAACAGGGACCCATCCTGTCGCAGGCCGTCGAGCACGGGCAGACCGTTTACCTCGCCGGGATCGTCGCCAGGGATCTGTCGCAGGACATCAAGGGGCAGACACGCCAGGTGCTTGGCGAGATCGACCGCCTGCTTGCGAAGTGCGGCTCCGGCAGGTCGAGGATCCTGCAGTGTCACATCTGGGTAACCGACATCCGCAACCGCGCGCCGATGAACGAGGTCTGGAACGAGTGGGTCGACAAGGCGAACCTTCCCTGCCGCGCCTGCGTCGAGGCCCGGCTGGCCGATCCGGACGCGCTGGTCGAGATCATGGTGATTGCTGCGAAGTAAGGGAAGCGGCGGAGCGCCGACGTCCGCGGCTTCGAATCACGGTGGCCGCGGAGCGGTTGCAGTCCCGCGTCGCGCGCGACTCCTAGACCGCGACGTTTGCCGACGGCAGCGCCGCCTGCCGGCGGCGGCCGAGCCTCAGCGCGGCCAGCATCAGCAGACCCAGCGACCAGGCCGCCGGCTCCGGTACCGGGGCAACGAAGCCCAGCTGGTCGCTGGCGATGCGCTGCAGGATCAGGGCATCGGCAAGGCTGATGCCGAGGTCCATCGCGGCAATCTCGCTGCTGCCGAACATGGCCGGGTCCAGGCCGGTCAGCGTGCCGAACAGCACCAGCGCGCTGAGGTAGGAACCGTACTTGCTCGCGTGGGTGCCGTCGTCGAACCACAGGTCGAGCAGGCCATCGGTCAAGGCGTCGGCGCCGTAGAAGTCGCGCGTCGCCAGGCCCGACGCCACCGCCCGCATGAACGCCTCGCCCACCGGTGCGATCCCCTTGATGCTGCCGCCGTCCGCTGCCGCCATGGCTGCCGCGCCGGCGTAGCCCTGCTTCAGTTCGTCGGTCATGGCCTCGAGGTTGGCGAAGAACGTCGTCGCCGGCGTGGTGGTCCGCGTGACGGCGCCGGTAACCGGATCCGTGATCGAGACAAAGGCGCCGTCGACCAGGTTCGGCCGCGCCCAGGTCTGGTACAGGAACACGTCGGTGGCGGCGCTGGCGTTGAGGTTCGCCGGGATATTGCGCTGCGTGTTGCAGGTCGTCGCCGAGGCGCCGGTCGCCGCCTGGCAGGCGGCCGTGCGCTCGGCAGCAGTCGCGCCGGGGAAGAAGTCGCGCTCGCGGTAGGTGTGCGCGCTGCCGTCGTGGATGAAGTTCTCCAGCTTGTTGACGTAGTTCCTGAACCAGTCCGGGTTGGATGCGAGGCCGGGCCGCCGGGTCAGCGGCTCGTCGCTCTGCTCCTGCAGCACGACCTTGTCCCAGACCTGCGAGCCGATGTTGCCGCGCAGATCGACGACACCGTTGGTGTTGAGCATGTGCCCGCGCAGCGAGGCGGCATTGCGCGCCGACATGGCCACGTCGTAGTCGAGCCCCGCCTGCACCGTGAACTGCTTGAAGATGCCCGCGACCCCGCCCCACGGATGCGGCTCGAAGGCATTGCCGCCGGAGTTCGGGATGTCGGTCAGGTCACGAACGTTCGCGGTGTTGTAACTCATCACCGGGTCCACGCGGCCGAAGGTGTAGCTGTTGCCGACGAAGAGCACCGATACCGGGGCAGCGGATGCCACGCCATGGAGCAACAGCATCGTCGAGAGAGCACACAGTCGTCGCATTCGGGTCGCCGGGGTCATGTGAAGGTCGCCAAGGCTAAGGCAGCAGCGGCTCGAAAGCCAGCGCCGGACATCGGATGGCGAGCCTGAAGGAATCGCGGCAAACTCTGCCGGCCACCGGCGACAGTGGCCGACAATGGGCAACCATGACTCCCGCAGCAGACACGATGCAGAAGCGAGTGGCCGTGCTGCTGTATCCGGGATGCATCTACGCAGAGGTCGCAACCGTCGTTCTGACACTTTCAGCGCAGTGCGAAGTGCTGCACTTCTCGCCCGACGGAAACGCGCTGACGGACGCGCATGGCCGCACGCTGGCAGCGCAGGGCTCCTATGCCGACCTGGAGCGCGGCCGCTTCGA
>JALORV010000105.1 GCA_025458735.1 Burkholderiaceae bacterium
GCGCCGCGTGCGTACCGCCATCACGACTTCCTCGAGCGAGCAGTTGCCGGCGCGCTCGCCAAGGCCGTTGACGGTGCACTCGACCTGGCGGGCGCCGCCGATCTTGACGCCGGCCAACGAATTGGCCACCGCCATGCCGAGGTCGTTGTGGCAGTGCACGCTCCAGATCGCCCGGTCGGAATTCGGAATCCGTTGGCGCAGATCGAGCAGGAAGCGACCGTACAGCTCGGGGATGGCGTAGCCGACGGTGTCCGGAATGTTGATCGTCGTCGCGCCCTCGGCGATCACCGCTTCGAGCACGCGGCACAGGAAGTCCGGCTCCGAGCGGTAACCGTCCTCCGGCGAGAACTCGACGTTGTCGGTGAACTGGCGCGCGAAACGGACCGCCAGCCTGGCCTGCTCGAAGACCTGCTCCGGCGTCATGCGCAGCTTCTTCTCCATGTGCAGCGGCGAGGTCGCGATGAAGGTGTGGATGCGGCTCGAGCGCGCGCCCTTGAGCGCTTCGGCAGCACGGCCGATGTCGCGGTCGTTGGCGCGCGCCAGCGAGCACACGGTCGAGTCCTTGACCGCGTTGGCGATCGATCGCACGGCCTCGAAGTCGCCATTGGAAGAGGCCGCGAAACCCGCCTCGATGACATCGACCCGCAGCCGCTCCAGCTGCATGGCGATGCGCAGTTTCTCCTCCTTGGTCATGGACGCGCCGGGGCTCTGCTCGCCGTCGCGCAGCGTGGTGTCGAAGATGTAGAGGCGGTCGGTCATGGGCTGCTCCGGACGAATGGCTTTGGCTGCCGGGCTCTGGGCGCTGGCAGCGGCACTACACGGATTGTGGGTCGGGGGTCAGCTGCGCGCGGGGCGCAGCAGTAGCAGCCGCCGGCCTGGAAGGTCGGCGCAGCGGGCAATGGAAGTGGCGAAGGCCATGGACGGAATATAGGACGAATCGGACATCGCAACAACCGCAACGCTAGCCCGATCGATCGGTATCGCGCACCGGCTTGGCCGGATTCGGCTCGCCGCGAAACCAGCGCCATGCCCAGTAGGCATAGCCAGACAGGGCGTAGATGCAGAACAGCGTGAAGAGCGCGATCGGCGGATCCGAACTCACCACGAAGATCACGACGATCAGCAGGACCATCACCCAAAATGGCACGCTGCGCGCGACGTGGAAGCTCTTGCCGCTGTAAAACGGGGCGCTCGACACCATCGTCAGCCCGGCATAGACGGTCAGCCCGAAGGCCACCCAGGGCATCACGCTGTCGCGCACCGGGATCTTGTTGTCGATCGCGAGCCAGACGAAGCCCGCGATCAGCGCCGCCGCGGCGGGACTCGGCAGGCCCTGGAAGAAGCGCTTGTCGACGACGCCAAGGTTCGAGTTGAAGCGCGCCAGCCGCAGCGCCGCGCCGGCACAGTAGACGAAGGCCCCTGCCCAGCCCCAGCGACCGAGGTCGCTCAGCACCCACTCGTACATCACCAGCGCCGGCGCCACGCCGAAGGAGGTCATGTCCGACAGCGAGTCGAACTGCTCGCCGAACGCGCTTTGCGTGTTGGTCAGTCGCGCGACCCGGCCATCCATGCCGTCGAGCACCATCGCGGCGAAAATGGCAATGGCCGCCAGCTCGAAGCGCTGGCTCATCGCCTGCACGATCGCGAAGAAGCCCGCGAACAGCGCCGCCATCGTGAACAGGTTCGGCAGCAGGTAAATGCCGCGGCCGCGCCGCCGCACCGGGTGGTCGTCGAGCGACAGCGGCGCGCCCGCCAGCGGCAGCACCCGCGGTTTGCGACGCCGGAAACGCATCGTCACGACGTGCTCACAGTTCGGCCAGCACCGTGGTGGTGGCGTAGACGATGTCGCCGACCGCCACGCGCGGCCGCGCGCCCGAGGGCAGGTAGACATCGACCCGCGAACCGAAGCGGATGAAGCCGTAGCGCTGACCGCGTGCCAGGCGATCGCCCGGCTTCACGTAGCACAGGATCCGGCGCGCGATCAGACCGGCGACCTGCACCACCGTGATGCGCTCGCCCGAAGGCAGTCGCACGACCATCGCGTTGCGCTCGTTTTCCGTCGAGGCCTTGTCGAGGTCGGCGTTGACGAATTTGCCGGGGAAGTAGCGCACGGACTCGACCTCGCCGTCGACCGGCGAGCGGTTGCTGTGCACGTTGAAGACGTTCATGAACACGCTGATCAGCAGCGTGTCCCGATCCGTCTGGGCGTCGCGCGCGGGCTCGACCTTCACGATGCGACCGTCGGCCGGCGACAGCACGGCGGAAGCCAGTCCGGGCACCTCGCGCGGCGGGTCGCGGAAGAACTGGATCACGAAAACCGCGACGATCCATAGCGGAATGGACCATGCGAACCCGGCGAACCACCACGTGGCCGCGGCCAGCAGCAGAGCTCCGGCGATGAATGGCCAGCCTTCGCGAGCCAGTAAGGGATGCGGATAGTTCAAGGGGGGCCTCGGAGACGGAGACCCTATGGTATCGGAAGGTACGGTCCGGGCGGACCGGCCGGCGATATCCGATCGCTACGGCAGCAGCCGCGCCCGCCCGCTGACGGCGAGGCGCTCGGCCGAGCGGCCCGCCTCGAAGGTGGGCGCAGCCACCGCATCCGACGACATAGCGACCATCGGCGCCGCTCCCAGCGGTATGGGCCCGCCCTCACGCACGCCGAAGTTGACTTCCTCGAGCCGCACGCGCTGGGCGTTCGCCCCGAGCGCCTGCGCCGCCGCGGCGATGCGCGCATTGAGGTTGGCGATCGCCTGCTGGATCAGCTGCGCCTCGACCTTCTCCCGCGCCGTCTTCGACAGCCGGAAGCTGATGCCGCCGAGCGACAGCGTCGACTGCGCCGCCGCCACCGTCTTCGGCAGCGCGGCCAGATTGTCTGTACGCAGCGTCACGCCCTGGCGTACGCGCCAGCCGACGATGCTGCGGTTGCTGCCTCCGCCGTAAACCGGATAACTGCCGTAGCCCGAAGTCTCGATCTGCGCTTTCGGATCGGCGCGCTTCAGCGCCGCGGTGCCGTCGCCGACCCGCTGGTTGACCAGCGACTGCGCCTTGGCAAGGTCGGCGTCCTGGGCTTCGTAGAAGAAGCTCGCGACGGCCTCGTCGTTGGGCAGTTCGATCTCGGCGCTGCCGGTCATCAGGATGACGGTGCCGGCATTGGCCGGCGCCATCGTCGGCAGCTGCGCGCCGACCGGCAGCACGATCGCGGCAAGCAGCAGGGTGGCCAGGCGCTTCATCGCAGCCCGCTCAGTTCTTCGACTGGTCGACGAGGCGATTGGCCTTGATCCACGGCATCATGGCGCGCAGCTTCTCGCCGACCTGCTCGATCGGATGCTCCGCCATCAGGCGACGCCTCGCGTTCAGCGTGGCGGCCCCTGCCCGGTTCTCGAGGATGAAGCTCTTCGCGTAGTCGCCGGTCTGGATGTCCTTCAGCACCTGCCGCATCACCTTCTTCGTCTCGTCGGTGATGATGCGCGGCCCGGTGACGTACTCGCCGTACTCCGCGTTGTTCGAGATCGAGTAGTTCATGTTCGCGATGCCGCCCTCGTAGATCAGGTCGACGATCAGCTTCAGCTCGTGCAGGCACTCGAAATAGGCCATCTCCGGCGCGTAGCCGGCCTCGACCAGCGTCTCGAACCCGGCCTTGATCAACTCGACGGTGCCGCCGCACAGCACGGCCTGCTCGCCGAACAGATCGGTCTCCGTTTCCTCGCGGAAGTTGGTCTCGATGATGCCGGCCTTGCCGCCACCGATCGCCGCCGCGTACGACAGCGCGAGATCGCGCGCCATGCCTGAAGTGTCCTTGTGGATCGCCACCAGCATCGGCACGCCCCCGCCCTGCCGGTAGGTCGAGCGCACCGTGTGGCCCGGCGCCTTCGGCGCGACCATGATGACGTCGAGGTCCGCGCGCGGCTGGATGAAGCCGTAGTGGATGTTGAATCCGTGCGCGAAGGCGAGCGCGGCGCCCTGCTTCATGTTCGGCGCCAGCGATTCGGCATACACCTGCGCGTGGTTCTCGTCCGGCAGCAGGATCATCACGATGTCCGCATCCTTCACGGCCTCGGACACTTCCTTGACCGCCAGGCCGGCGCCTTCGGCCTTCTTCCAGCTGACGCCGCCCTTGCGCAGCGCGATCGTCACCTTGACGCCGGAATCCGTCAGGTTCTGCGCATGCGCGTGGCCCTGCGAGCCGTAGCCGACGATCGTGACCTTCTTGCCCTTGACGAGCGAAAGATCGGCGTCCTTGTCGTAGTAGACCTTCATTGAAGTGCTCCCCTTTCGTTGTTTTGAACCCAGCCGTGGCCGGGGGTGCACGAGGGGGCCAGCCCGGCCCCCTCGTTCCAGAATCCCTCGCGCAGCGAGGATTGCGGGTCGCTAGACACGCAAGACTCGCTCACCACGACCGACGCCCGAGCCACCGGTGCGCACTGTCTCGAGGATCGACGCGCGGTCGACCGCCTGGATGAAGGCGTCGAGCTTGCCGGAGTTGCCGGTCAGCTCGATCGTGTAGGTGCGCTCGGTGACGTCGATGATGCGGCCGCGGAAGATGTCCGCCATGCGCTTCATCTCCTCGCGCTCCTTGCCAACCGCTCGCACCTTGATCAGCATGAGTTCGCGCTCGATGTAGTCGCCTTCGGTGAGGTCGACCACCTTGACCACCTCGATCAGGCGGTTCAGGTGCTTGGTGATCTGCTCTATGACATCGTCGGAGCCGACACTGACGATCGTCATGCGCGACAGCGACGCGTCCTCGGTCGGCGCCAC
>JALORV010000106.1 GCA_025458735.1 Burkholderiaceae bacterium
TCGCCGCGCGCACGCAGCGCCTCGACCACGACGGTGGTGCCGTGGGTGGCGGGACCTTCCTCGTCGGACGTCAGCAGCAGCGCGATCGAGCCGGTGTGATCGGGACGAGACCGGACGAACTCCTCGGCGGCCACGACGAATGCCGCGATCGAGCTCTTCATGTCGGCGGCGCCGCGGCCGAAGAGGCGGCCGTCACGCCGGGTGGGCGCGAAGGGGTCCGAGTGCCACTCGCCGAGCGGACCGGTGGGCACCACGTCGGTATGGCCGGCAAACACCAGCACCGGCGATGCGGAACCCCGGCGCAGCCAGAGATTGGTCACGCCGCCGGCGGCGAAGGTCTCCGCGTGGAATCCGGCCGCAGCGAGCCGTGCGGCGAGCATGGCCTGGCAGCCGCCGTCTTCCGGCGTGACCGACCTTCGGGCGATGAGATCTTCGACGAGTTCGAGCGTGGGATTCATGCGTGCGCCTGCGCGCATGCCCAGACCGCGCGTGTAAGGCGCAGCGATTGTAGCGGCAGCGGCGGCCTCGAACGGCCCGCCGCGCCTAGATGTTCAGCGTGAACTCGGAGAAGGAGGCGTCGGTGCCTTCTTCCCGGCGTTCCTTGGGCAGTTGCGAGCGCGACTTGCCTGCGTTGTTGATGAACCACAGCAGGTTGTTCTGCGAGTCGGCCGCCGACAGCGCGTCCTCGCGCGTGATCTGGTCGCCCTGGATCAGCGAATAAAGGCTCTGCTCGAAGGAAATGCTCTCCGGCGCCAGGCTCTGTTCCATCGCTTCCTTGATCCCCTGCACGTCGCCGCGCTCGATCAGGTCGGCGATATGGCGCGTGTTCATCAGCACCTCGACCGACGGCACCCGTCCGCCGCGCTTGCTGCGCACCAGGCGCTGCGAGACGATGGCCTTCATCGCCACCGACATGTCCTGGAACAGTGCCTGCCGCGTTTCGGGCGGGTAGAAGCTGATCACGCGGTTCAGGGCGTGCGAGCTGTTGGTGGCGTGCAGCGTGGCCACCACCAGGTGGCCCGACATCGCATAGGCAAGCGCTGCGCTCATCGTGTCGCGGTCGCGGATCTCGCCGATGAAGATCACGTCCGGCGCCTGCCGCATCGCGCTGCGCAGGGCCGCCTGCAGCGTGCGCGCGTCGGAGCCGATCTCGCGCTGGTTGATGATCGACTTCTTGTTGCGGAACAGGAACTCGATCGGATCCTCGAAGGTCAGCACGTGGCCGGTGACCAGCTCGTTGCGGTGGTCGAGCATCGAGGCAATCGTCGTCGACTTGCCGGAGCCGGCGGCGCCCACCACGAGGATCATGCCGCGGCGCTCCATCACCAGGTCCTTCAGGACCTCGGGCAGGTGCAGCGCGTCGAGCTTGGGAATGTCGTGCGGGATGAAGCGCACCACGGCGGAGATCGAGCCGCGCTGCAGGAAGGCCGACAGGCGGAAGCTGCCGATGCCCTGCACCGGCAGGCCGATGTTCAGCTCGCGCGAATCCTCCAGCTCGCGGAAGTGCGCATCCGTCAGCCGCTCCGCCAGCAGCGAGACGATGGCCTGCGGGGCCAGGCGTTCCTGGTTGATCGGCACGCACACGCCGTTGATCTTGATGGTGATCGGCGAGCCGACCGACAGGAACAGGTCGGACGCCTGCTTCTCGGCCATCAGGCCGAACAGGCGCTCGAGCGACATTGGGGTGGCCGACATGGAATGCCTCATGCAAAGCAGCGTGCCGCAGAGGACCAAAGCATACGGCGGGCAGGCATCCCCTGCGTATCCATCTGATTGGATGAAAAGAGGGTGGAACGGCGGGTATGACGGGCCGCCGCAGAGCTGCGCCGGATCGTGGCTAGGCCCTGAGCAGCTCGTTGATGCTGGTCTTTGCCCGCGTCTTCGCATCCACCTGCTTGACGATGACCGCGCAGTACAGGTTGCAGTCGCGCGAGGGCAGCGAGCCGGCGACGACGACTGAGCCGGCCGGCACGCGGCCGTAGCTGATCTCGCCCGTCTCGCGGTTGAAGATCTTGGTGCTCTGGCCGATGAACACGCCCATGCCGAGCACGGCGTTCTCTTCGATGATCACGCCCTCGACCACCTCGGAGCGCGCGCCGATGAAGCAGTTGTCCTCGATGATGGTCGGGTTGGCCTGCAACGGCTCGAGCACGCCGCCGATGCCGACCCCGCCCGACAGATGCACGTTCTTGCCGATCTGCGCGCAGGAGCCGACGGTGGCCCAGGTGTCGACCATCGTGCCTTCGTCGACGTAGGCGCCGATGTTCACGTAAGACGGCATCAGCACGACATTGCGGGCGATGAAGGCGCCACGCCGCGCCACCGCCGGCGGCACGACCCGCACGCCGGTGGCGCGCATGTGCTCCTCGTCCAGGTGCGAGAACTTCGGCTGCACCTTGTCGTAGAAGCCCAGCTCGCCGGCGTGCATCAGCCGGTTGTCGTTGAGGCGGAACGACAGCAACACGGCCTTCTTCAGCCACTGGTGCGTGATCCACTCGCTGCCGATCTTCTCGGCGACGCGGCGGCGGCCGGCATTGAGGTCGGCGATCGCCTGGTCGACGGCCTCGCGCAGCCCGGCCGGCGCAGTGGTCGGGCCGAGGCTGCTGCGTGCCTCCCACGCCTGGTTGATGGTCTGCTCGAGCGACATGGCGTTTCCTCGCGGTGTCAGGGTTTGAAGGAGGCGATGCGCGCCGCGGCCTCGGCCACTTCGTCCGGGGTGGCCACCAGCGCGATGCGCACGAAGCCGGCACCCGGATTGAGCCCGTCGGCCTCGCGCGACAGGAAGCTGCCCGGCAGCACCGTGACATGCCGCTCGGCAAACAGCCGGCGCGCGTACTCGGTGTCTGCAATCGGCGTGCGTGCCCACAGGTAGAACGCCGCGTCCGGGCGCTGGCACGGCAGCGCACCCGCGATCACCGGGGTCGCCTGGTCGAACTTCGCGGCGTACAGCCGCCGGTTCTCGACGACATGCGCTTCGTCGTTCCAGGCGGCCATGCTCGCGGCCTGCACCGGCGGGCTCAAGGCCGCGCCGTGATAGGTGCGGTACAGCAGGAAACGACGCAGCAGCTCAGCGTCGCCGGCCACGAAACCCGAGCGCATGCCCGGCACGTTGGAGCGCTTGGACAGGCTCGAGAACATGACGACGCGCTCGAAGCGATCACGCCCGAGTTGCGCTGCGGCGGCCAGTGCCCCCAGCGGCGGCCGCGCCTCGTCGAAGTAGATCTCCGAATAGCACTCGTCCGACGCGATGATGAAGCCGTGGCGGTCGGCCAGCTCGAACAGCCGGCCCCACTCGTCGAGCGTCATCACGCGCCCGGTCGGGTTGCCGGGCGTGCAGACGTAAACGAGCTGCACCCCGGCCCAGTCGAGCGGCGACAGACGCTCGAACTCCATGCGGAAGCCATTGCCGGCCGTGGTCGGCAGGTACAGCGGCTGCGCGCCGGCGAGCACGGCGGCACCCTCGTAGATCTGATAAAAAGGGTTCGGCGAGATCACGCGCGCCGTGCGCGAGCGATCGATCGCCGCCTGCGCGAAGGCAAAGAGCGCCTCACGCGACCCGGCCACCGGCAGCACCTGCGTCCCCGGGTCGAGCTGACGCAGCCCGTAGCGGCGCCGGACCCACGCCGCGATGGCTTCGCGCAACTCGGGCTGGCCGGCGGTCTGCGGATAGCTCGACACGCTTGGCAGCGCCTTTCGATAGGCCTCGAGGATGAAGGCCGGCGTGGGGTGCCGCGGTTCTCCGATCGACAGGTTGATCGGCGCCAGATGCGCGGGCGGCGTTGCTCCGGCCAGCAGCTGTCGCAGCCGCTCGAACGGATACGGGTGCAGGCGGGCCAGATCGGGATTCATGGTGCGAGGGGTCGCGGCGGGGATGCGATGGGCGGACAAGTGCTGCCGACGGCTGCAGTCACGGGCGGGTCGGCCCACCCTGCGCTGCCGCCGGCGGCAGTTCGATCGGCGCGAGCGGCTTCCAGCCGCGCTTGCGGTGCTCGGCCACCACCGTCGTGTAGATGCCGCCACGCACGTACCAGCGCGCGGTGAGCCGCATGAAACGGGGCGCCGTGGCGGCCACCAGGTCGTCGAGGATGCGATTCGTCACCGCCTCGTGGAAGGCGCCTTCGTTCCGGTACGACCAGACGTAGAGCTTCAGCGCCTTGAGCTCGACGTTGCGCTTGTCGGGCACGTAGTCGAGCACGAGCGTGGCGAAGTCGGGCTGCCCGGTCAGCGGGCACAGGCACGTGAACTCCGGCACCTCGATGTGCACGAGGTAGTCGCGGCCGGCGGCCGGATTGGCGAAGGTCTCGAGGATCTTGCTGGGGCGGGTGGCCATCGGTGCTCCGCACGGCTCGTGCCGGTGCGCAATGCCGCAGCAGCGCCGCAGCTCAATGAAGTGCGCTGTTATTATACGAAGGCGGTCGTTCATCCCCTTGCGAGCGTGGTCGGCAAAGCCCTCGGTGCGGGCTGGGCCGTGGCTGCAACCGGGGCCCAATCCTCACCCATCCCAGTCGATTTCACGTGCGTCTACGGCAGATCAAGCTCGCCGGGTTCAAGTCATTCATCGATCCGACCCCGATCGAGATTCCCGGCAGCCTCGTCGGCGTCGTCGGCCCCAACGGCTGCGGCAAGTCCAATGTGATCGATGCGGTGCGCTGGGTGCTCGGCGAAAGCAAGGCGGCCGAGCTGCGCGGCGAGTCGATGCAGGACGTCATCTTCAACGGCTCGGTCAATCGCAAGCCGGCGGGGCGCGCCAGCGGCGGGGCCTGGGGCCAGTACGCCGAGATCTCGGTCAAGCGTGTGCTGACGCGCGACGGCACCTCCAGCTACACGATCAACAACCAGAACGTGCGCCGGCGCGACGTGCACGACATGTTCCTCGGCACGGGCCTCGGCCCGCGCGCCTACGCGATCATCGGGCAGGGCATGATCTCGCGCATCGTCGAAGCGCGGCCCGAGGAGCTGCGTATCTTCCTCGAGGAAGCGGCCGGCATCAGCAAGTACAAGGAGCGCCGTCGCGAGACCGAGAACCGGCTGGCCGACACGCGCGACAACCTGACGCGGGTCGAGGACATCCTGCGCGAGCTCGACGCCCAGATCGGCCGGCTGGAGCAGCAGGCCGAGGTGGCGGCGCGCTATCGCGACCTGCAGGCGGCGCACGACGAGAAGCAGCAGCTGCTGTGGCTGACGCGTCGGCGTGAAGCCGAGGCCGAGCGCGACCGCGT
Organism: Burkholderiaceae bacterium; assembly: GCA_025458735.1. The sequence goes on from JALORV010000106.1 coordinate 5,220, forward strand.
CGCGCGCGACATCGAGTCGCGCAGCACGGCGCTCGAAGCGCACGTTGCCGAACTGCGTGCCGCCGAGCGGGCGCTCGAGGAAGTGCGCAGCGGCCACTACGCGGCCAGCGACGCGGTGCACGAGGCGCAGGGTGCGCTGCTGCAGGTCAACGCCGAGGTGGCGCGCCTCGAATCGGAAATCCGCATGATCGTCGACAGCCGCAACCGGCTGGTGACGCAGGTCGAGACGCTGAAGGCGACGCGCGCGCGCCGGATCGACGAGCAGGGTGAGCTCTCTGCCCGTGCGGCGAGCCTGGTGAAGGCGATCGAGGAAGCGGCGCAGCGGCTGGCCGCATCGCAGGCCGCCTGTGTCGCACAAGAGTCGGGCCTGCCGGCGCTGGAAGCGGCGTACCAGGCGGCGCGCGAGTCGATGACGGCGGTGCGCGCGCAGGCGGTTGCCGCGGAACAGGCGATCGAGGCCGCTGGCATCGAGCAGCGCAATGCCGATCGCCAGCTGGCGGTGCTGCAGCAGCGGCGTGAACGCCTGGCCGAGGAACGCACGGCGATCGGCGCGCCCGACGAAACGAAACTCGCCGCGCTGCAGGACCAGACTCAGCGTCATGTGCAGGAGCTGGCGGCGCATACCGAGGCCATGCAGGCTGCCGAGCAGCGGGTGCAGGCTGCCACGTCCGAGCGTGAGCAGCAGTCCGCGGAGCGCGTCGCCGCGCAGGACAACCTGACCCGGATCGAGGCGAGGCTGGCGGCGCTGCGTCAGGTGCAGGCCAGCGTCGAGGCCGACACGCGCCTC
>JALORV010000107.1 GCA_025458735.1 Burkholderiaceae bacterium
CGAGATGAGCCTCGGCGACAAGATGAAGCCCGAGTTCACCGAGGCGGTGATCGAGAACATCATCAAGCCGGTGCTGCCGAAGGAGTGGCTGAAGGACACGAAGTACCTGGTGAACCCCACCGGCCGATTCGTCATCGGCGGCCCGCAGGGCGACTGCGGTCTCACGGGCCGCAAGATCATCGTCGACACCTACGGCGGCGCCTGCCCGCACGGCGGCGGCGCGTTCTCGGGCAAGGACCCGTCCAAGGTCGACCGCTCGGCGGCCTATGCGGCGCGTTACGTGGCCAAGAACGTCGTCGCGGCCGGGATCGCAAGGCAGTGCCAGGTGCAGGTGGCCTATGCGATCGGTGTCGCCAAGCCGATGAACATCACCGTCTACACCGAAGGCACCGGCGTCATCCCGGACGAGCAGATCAGCAAGCTCGTCGCCGAGCACTTCGACCTGCGTCCGCCCGATCTACGAGAAGACCGCCGCCTACGGCCACTTCGGCCGCGACGAGCCGGAGTTCTCGTGGGAACGAACCGACCGGGCGGCTGCGTTAGCGGACGCCGCCGGCGTGAAGCGCCGGGCCGCGTAATCGGCAGATCGGTTCGTCGGCGAGGCTAACGTCTGCGCCGCAGACGTTAAGGCTGCGCGTCAGCGCTGGCGGCCGGAGCCAAAAGACGGATCGAGCGGCGGCCCTGGCCGACGCGGTCGGTGTGAAGCGCCGGGCCGCCTGACAGGCGGCGCAGCCGTCTTTCGTCGAGGCTAACTTCGGCGCCAGCCGAAGTTAAGCGTCCGTCGCCGACGGACGCGGCCGGAGACAGCGAACCGACCGGGCGGCCGCGTTAGCGGACGCCGCCGGCGTGAAGCGCCGGGCCGCGTAACGGCCGCCTCGTTTCACGGCGGGCTGGCTTCGGTGCAGTCGAAGCCGGCCGCCTTGAGCCCGGCGTTGTCCCGGGACCTTCGGCTTGCCGAGGAGACTCGAGGCAGCGATAATCCGGATCTCGCGGCCGTCACCGGCCGCGTTCAAGTCTCCGAGGAGCGTTGCGACGGAGACGGGCGAACCCACCGGGTCGGCCGTCTCGCCAGGCTCGGAGCAGCCGGGGGAAACCATCCTCCGGCCCGTGCCAACGGCGCTCGCCCACTTCTTTGACATCAAAAGGAGGGCGCGAGATGAGCGCCGTACTCAAACCTGCTTCAAATTCCCTGTCGGCCGGCGACTACGTCGTGGCCGACCTCAAGCTGGCGGACTGGGGCCGCAAGGAAATCCGCATCGCCGAAACCGAAATGCCGGGCTTACTGGCGATCCGCGACGAGTTCGCCAGCCAGCAGCCGCTGCGCGGCGCCCGCATCACCGGGTCGCTGCACATGACGATCCAGACCGCGGTGCTGATCGAGACGCTGCAGGCGCTCGGCGCCGAGGTGCGCTGGGCCAGCTGCAACATCTACTCGACGCAGGATCATGCCGCCGCCGCGATCGCAGCCTCCGGCACTGCCGTGTTCGCGGTCAAGGGCGAGTCGCTCGACGACTACTGGGACTACACCCACCGCATCTTCGAGTGGCCCGATGGCGGCTACAGCAACATGATCCTCGACGACGGTGGCGATGCCACGCTGCTGCTGCACCTGGGCAGCAAGGCCGAGAAGGATGCCGCGGTGATCGCGCACCCGACCAGCGAAGAGGAAGAGTCCCTGTTCCGCTCGATCAAGGCCAAGCTGGCGACGAGCCCGTCCTGGTACTCGGTGCGGCTGGCCAAGATCAAGGGCGTCACGGAAGAGACGACCACCGGCGTCAAGCGCCTGTACCAGATGGCCAAGGAAGGCCGCCTGGCGTTTCCGGCGATCAACGTCAACGACTCGGTCACCAAGAGCAAGTTCGACAACCTCTACGGCTGCCGCGAGTCGCTGGTCGACGGCATCAAGCGTGCCACCGACGTGATGATCGCCGGCAAGGTGGCGGTGGTGGCCGGCTACGGCGACGTCGGCAAGGGTTCGGCGCAGGCGCTGCGCGCGCTGTCGGCGCAGGTGTGGGTCACCGAGATCGACCCGATCTGCGCCCTGCAGGCCGCGATGGAAGGCTACCGCGTCGTGACCATGGACTACGCGGCCGACAAGGCCGACATCTTCGTCACGGCCACCGGCAACTTCCATGTGATCACGCACGAGCACATGGCCAGGATGAAGGACCAGGCGATCGTCTGCAACATCGGCCACTTCGACAACGAGATCGACGTCGCGGCGCTCAAGCAGTGCCGCTGGGAAGAGATCAAGCCGCAGGTCGACCACGTCATCTTCCCGGACGGCAAGCGCATCATCCTGCTGGCGCAGGGGCGGCTGGTGAACCTCGGCTGCGGCACCGGCCATCCGAGCTACGTGATGTCGAGCTCGTTCGCCAACCAGGTGATCGCGCAGATCGAGCTCTACACCAACACCGACAAGTACCCGGTCGGCGTCTACGTGCTGCCCAAGCACCTCGACGAGAAGGTGGCACGGCTGCAGCTCAGCAAGCTCGGCGCGCAGCTCACCGAACTCAGCGACGCGCAGGCGCGTTACATCGGCGTCAACCGCGAAGGGCCCTACAAGCCGGATCACTACCGGTACTGAGGGACGCCGAGTCAGCCGTCGCCGGACGCAGGGTCCGGCGACGGTCGGGCGCGTGCGAGCGTTTCGCGGCACCCGCAGCGGGCGGTCGCGGCGCGCACAACAACAAGGAGATGCCGATGCGGCTGATACTGGTCTGGATACTCAATGCAATCGCGCTGCTGGGGGTGGCCTACATCTATCCCGGCGTGCAGGTGCAGGACTGGCTGTCGGCGGGCATCGCCGCGCTGGTGCTGGGACTGGTCAATACGCTGGTCAAGCCGGTGCTGGTGCTGCTGACACTGCCGGTCACCATTCTCACCCTCGGCCTGTTTCTGGTCGTGCTCAACGCCCTGTTGTTCTGGGGCGTGTCCGAGGTGGTCACGGGCTTTCACGTCAACGGCTTCTGGGCCGCGCTCATCGGCGCGGTGCTCTACAGCCTGATCGGCTGGCTGCTGTCGAAACTGCTGCCGGATCGCAAGTAGCGGCGGGCACGACGTGGACCGTACCTTCAGTTTCGAGTTCTTCCCGCCCAAGACGCCGGAGGGCGAAGGCAAGCTGGCGGCAGTCCGCGCGCAGCTCGCGGCCCTCGACCCCGCGTTCTTCTCGGTGACTTTCGGCGCCGGCGGCTCGACGCGGGAAGGCACCTGGAAGACCGTGATGGCGATGCATGCCGAAGGGCTGCCGGTGGCGCCGCACATCTCCTGCATCGGCACCACGCGCGAATCGGTGCGGGACCTGCTGCGCGGCTACCAGGACGCCGGCATCCGCAGGCTGGTGGCCCTGCGCGGCGACCTGCCGTCGGGCGCCGCAGGCGGGGCCGGCGACTTCCGCTACGCCAACGAGCTGGTGGAGTTCATCCGCAGCGAGACCGGCGACTGGTACCACATCGAGGTGGCGGCCTACCCCGAGTACCACCCGCAGTCGAAATCACCGGCGGACGACCTGGCCAACTTCGCACGCAAGGTCAAGGCGGGCGCCAGTTCCGCGATCACGCAGTACTTCTACAACTCCGACGCTTACTTCCGCTTCGTCGAAGAAGCCGAGGCACTCGGCTGCAAGGTGCCGGTGGTGCCCGGCATCATGCCGATCACCAACTACACGCAGCTGGCGCGCTTTTCCGATGCCTGCGGCGCGGAAATCCCGCGCTGGATCCGGCGTCGTCTCGAAAGCTTCGGCGACGACCGCGAGTCGATCCGGGCGTTCGGCCTCGATGTGGTCACCGACCTTGCCGAACAGCTGCTGGTGGCGGGCGCGCCCGGTCTGCACTTCTACACGATGAACCAGGCCGAGCCGACGCTCGCGCTGTGGCAGCGGCTCGACCCGGCGCGCTGAAGCAACGGCACTGCGGCGCGCCTGCGCGCCGGGAGTCGCCTCAGGCCAGCGTCTGCGAGCGCGCAGGCACGAAGCGCGCGAGCAGCCTGCGCAGCCAGCCGGACAATTCGTCGGCTGCACGCCGCCACCCTGCCCCGGCCTTCGACCAGACGGAGCGCGACTCCATGACCTGCACGCGCGCACAGCCCAGGCCTTCGACCACGGCCAGTCCGCGCGACTTCAACGCCACTTCTTCGCCACTGGCGGCAAATACGTCCTGCGCCAGGCCTTCCTCGGTCAGCCAGATACCGCCGTAGATCACCTTGACGCGCGTGCGCGGACGCGATTCGAGCAGCAGCATCTGCTCGTAGCCCAGGTCAACCGTCCTGACTGTCATCGGGCCCCAGTCCATGATCGCCTCCTATGCGGTTACTGCATCCATTTCACAAGCACGGAGGCATTTGACGCCTCTTGACTTCGATCGACAAACGAAAAGAGCGCAGGTTATGCATGCATTCAGTGCATGTATAGTGCCTGCATGCCCAGGCCCGCCGCCCGACCCCGCCGTCGTCCGATCGGGCTGGCGGCGCTGCGCGGCTTCGATGCGGCCGCCCGGCACCTTTCGTTCACACTGGCCGCGGTCGAACTGAACCTGACTCAGTCTTCCATCAGCCGGCAGATCGCAGCTCTCGAACGGCAGGTCGGCAAAGCACTGTTCGAGCGTCGCACCCGTGCGCTGGAACTCACTGCGGCAGGCGAGCGCCTGTACGCGGTCGTGCGCCAGGCCCTGCAGGCGGTCGACCGCACGGTCGACGAAGTGCGCGGCGACGCCGGTACGCCGCGCGTCACCGTCACCACGTATGCCTCGTTCGCCTCGCTCTGGCTGGTGCCCCGCCTGGCCGACTTCCAGCGCAGGCACCCCGGCATCGACATCCGCATCGACGCGTCGGACCGCATGGTCGACCTGGAATCCGACGACGTCGACATCGCCATACGCTGGCTGCGTCCCGGCGCACCGGTGCCGACCGATGCCACGCTGCTGAAGGCCGAGGAGGCGAGCCCGGCGCTGAGTCCGCGGCTGCTGGCTGCGCGCGGAGCGCCGCTGCGCGAGCCGGCCGAACTGGCCACGCTGCCGATCCTCGCGATGGACGAGACCGTGCCGAGTGCGCCCTACAGCAGCTGGGCTCGCTGGTGCGAGTTCGCCGGCATCGCGCCGTTCGACG
>JALORV010000108.1 GCA_025458735.1 Burkholderiaceae bacterium
ATCGCGTTCGCACTGACCGCAGGCCTGGTGCGCCCGGCGATCTACCTGTCGTCGGGTCTGCTGAACGCGTTGTCTCCCGCGGAGCTGGTGGTCGTCGTGCGTCACGAGCAGGCCCACCGCCGGCGCCGCGACGCCCTTAGATCGTTCACTGCCGATCTCCTGTCCCGCCTGCATCTGCCACCGATTCGCCGACGTCTTCTGGCAGACCTGTACTTGGCGTCGGAGCAGGCCTGTGACGAGCAGGCAGCGCTCCCCGCCGGGGATCGACTGTGTGTCGCGGAGACCATCCTGAAGGTCGTCCGCCTCGCGGCGGGTACTCGTCCTGCTGGCGATACCCTCCTTCCAACCGTCACCGGCTCCGACGTGCCAGCACGGATCCATGCCCTGTTGTGCCCCGCCCGGACACCAAGCGGCAGGCCGCGCCTCTCCGCTCTGTTGGGCGCCGGCCTGCTTGCCATGGTCGGATACGTCTACACCGACGAACTGCACCACGCTGTCGAATCGGCCCTCCACCTCCTCATCCATTGATCTGAACAATGACCCAGAACAGCCTTGCTGCATCAAAAATACCGAGCATAGATCGGTTTTGGATTCCGTCGCCTACCGGGGTTGCTCAAACAAGCCACCTGCGGCGCGGTGGTCCGACCCGCTTGGCCCTGCTGCTGATGTCGGCCCTGGTGTTGTCCGGCTGCGACATCCCCCATGGACACGACCACGAGGAACCGCATGCCGACGAGCATGGCGATGCCAGCGGTCACGACGGGGGGCATGGTCACGGGGCAGGGGCCATTGCGGTAACCCATTTCACCGACCGCACCGAGCTGTTCGTGGAGTTTCCGTCGCTGGTGGTTGGCGAAGAATCCGGCTTCGCGGCCCATTTGACCCGGCTGGACGACTTTCGGCCGGTGGGTGAGGGGCGCGTCACGGTACGGCTCTCCGGTGGCGGTCTGCCGGACGAGGCGTTCAGCGTGGAAGGCCCCTCGATTCCAGGCATCTTCCGGCCCGTGGCCCAACCGACCCAGGCCGGCGAGCGCTCCGTCGCCCTGATTTTGGAATCGCCCGGCTTGAGCGCGACCCACGATCTGGGCACTTACAGTGTCTATTCCGACCCGGACGCGGCGGCGGCTGCTCAGCCCGCGGAGGCGGATGCAGGGGATGTGATCGGCTTCCTGAAGGAGCAGCAGTGGAAGGTCGAGTTTGCCACCGCTGCGGTTGAACGGCGCCGCATGCGGGCCTCGGTCACGGCTACCGGCCTGATCAGGGCGCGCAAGGATGGCGAGGCGCTGGTCGGGGCGCCAACCGCCGGCCATCTGCTCGCCACCGATGCCTTTCCGCGGATCGGCACCCGTGTCTCGGCCGGGCAGCCCCTGGCGACCCTCATGCCGCGGGTCGCTGGGGATCAGGTCGATGTCGCATCGCTGGAACTGGCGGTGCAGCGTACGCGCTCGCAGTACGAGTTTGCCGAGCGGGAACATAACCGCTTGGAGAAGCTGGTTGCCCAACGCTCGGCCTCGGCGCGAGACTTTAACGAGGCGGAAAACCAGGAGCGCGTGGCCAAGGCGGAGCTGGTAGCGGCGACCGAACGGCTGGCCCGCTATCAGCGCACCCTGGGCAGCGAGGGTGGTGGCGAGAGCACGGGCGTCAAGGTGCGTGCACCCATCGCCGGCACCTTGGTGGAAATCCTCGTCCCCTCCGGTAGTTTCGTGGAAGAAGGCGATGCCATGTTCCATGTCGTGGATACCGAACGGCTATGGCTGGAGGCGAGCGTCGCCGAGGCAGATCTCGGCCGCTTGCCGGATCCAAAAGGGGCCTGGTTCCAGATCGAGGGTTTCGAGCAAACATTTTCCATCGACCCGGACGAGGGCGGTCTGGTCGTGGCCTTCGGGAACATGGTCGACCCCGTGCGGCGTACGGTACCCCTGGTGTTCGAGCTCCCGAACCCGAACGGCCTGCTGCGGGTCGGCATGTTCGCCGAGGTGAGGGTGTGGGCCGGCGAGAGCATCGACGATCTCGCCGTGCCGGCATCCGCTGTAGTCGACGAGGCCGGTCAGGACGTGGTGTACCTCATGCTCGGCGGCGAATCCTTCGAGCGCCGCGTCCTGCGGCTCGGAATCCGCGACGGCGACTATGTCCAGGTCCTCAGCGGGCTCGAACCGGGAGAGCGGATCGTGACCCGTGGCGCCTATCTGGTCCGGCTCGCAGGAGCATCCCCCGCCGCGGCCGGTCACGGCCACGCCCACTGAGGCCGGCCAGATGATCGCAGACATCATTCAATGGTCCTTGAAGGACCGCCTGTTCGTGGTCGTTGGCGCCCTGTTGCTCTTGCTGTGGGGCGGCTACGAGACGCTGCGGATGCCGATCGACGTCTTCCCTGATCTCACGGCGCCCACGGTCACCGTGGTCGTCGAGGCCCACGGCATGGCCCCCCAGGAGGTGGAGAGCCTGGTGACCTTCCCCATCGAGACGGCACTCAACGGCGCCTCTGGCGTGCGCCGGGTGCGCTCGTCCACCGGCGTGGGTATCGCCGTGGTCTTCGCCGAGTTCGAGTGGGGCACGGACATCTACCAGGCGCGTCAAATCGTCACCGAGAAGCTCCAGCTCGCCCGTGAGTCGCTGCCGCCCGAGGTCCCTGCGCCAGCCCTGGCGCCGGTCGCCTCGATCATGGGCGAGATCATGTTCATCGCCCTGACCTCGGATCGGCACAGCCCGATGGAGATCAAAACCACTGCCGACTGGGTGCTGAGCCGGCGCCTGCTGGCCATACCGGGCGTGGCCCAGATCGTTTCGACCGGCGGCGACACCAAGCAGTACCAGGTGGTGCTCAAGCCCGCGCGGCTGGCGGCCTACGGCATCGCCGTGGACGAGGTCGTGAAGGCGCTCAGGGACTCCAACGAAAACGTCTCCGCAGGGTTCTACGCCGAGGGCGGGCAGGAGTTTCTGATCCACGGCCTAGGCCGGGTGCACACGCCCGAGGACATTGGCGACACCCTGGTGGCCATGCGCGGCGACGAGCCGGTGCTGATCAAGCACATCGCCGATGTGGCAGTGGGGCCCGCGCTCAAGCGCGGTACCGCATCCGCCAACGGGCAGCCTGCCGTGGTGATCGGCATCCAGAAGCAACCGATGGCGAATACTCTAGCCTTGACGGATGCCATCGACCGGGTGTTGGCCGAGATCCAGGCAGCCCTTCCCGCCGGTATGCACTTGGAGACGCACGTCTTCCGTCAGTCGGACTTCATCGCGCTCGCCGTCGATAACTTGTTGCTGGCCCTGCGCGACGGTGCCTTGCTGGTGGTCGTCATCGTCTTCGCCTTCCTGATGAGCCTGCGGGCGACCCTGATCACCCTGCTCGCCATCCCCCTGTCGCTGGTCACTGCCGTACTGGCCATGAGCGCCATGGGCGCGACCATCAACACCATGACATTGGGCGGCATGGCCATTGCCCTGGGCGCCTTGGTGGACGATGCCATCATCGTGGTCGAGAACATTGTGCGCCGGCTTCGCGAGCGTCAGAACCGTCCCGCGACGGAACGCCGCTCACCACTCGCCACCGTCTTCGAGGCGACTCGCGAAATTCAGGGCTCCATCGTCTTCGCGACCCTGATCATCATGCTCGTGTTCCTGCCGCTATTCTTTCTCTCCGGCGTGGAGGGGCGCCTGCTCGCGCCACTCGGGCTGGCCTACGTGATCTCGCTCGCCGCCTCCCTGCTGGTGGCCGTCACCGTAACGCCCGTGCTGAGTTTGCTCCTGCTGCCGCGCTCCAGGGTCGTGGGCAGGGACCAGGAGACGCCGCTGGCGCGCGGCCTGAAGGCACTCTACGGCCCCGTGCTCAAGGCGACGGTCACGCGTTGGAAGACCGTCACCCTGGTTGCAGTGACCGGGCTGGTCGTCGCCCTGGTCTTCCTGGTGTCGGCGGGCCGCGCCTTCCTTCCGGACTTCAACGAGGGGAGTCTTACGGTGGGCGCCGTCACCCTGCCCGGTACGGCACTGGAGGAGTCGGATCGCCTGGGCCGCATGGTGGAGGAGATCCTGTTGCAGCAACCGGAGGTCGTGTCCACTGCCCGGCGCACGGGCCGCGCGGAGCAGGACCCTCACGCCCAGGATGTCCATTCTTCGGAGATCGAGGTGCGCCTGCAGATGGGGGCACGTAGCAAGGAGGCCCTGCTCGCCGCGTTGCGCGAGGATCTCACCAGCGTGCCGGGGACCAATATCGTCATCGGCCAGCCCATCTCCCACCGCATCGACCACATGCTCTCGGGTACGCGCGCCAACATCGCGATCAAGATCTTCGGCCCCGATCTCTACGAGCTGCGTCGCCAGGCACAGCGCGTGCAAACGCTCGTCGCGGATGTTCCGGGTGCGGTCGACGTGGCCATGGAGCAGCAGGCCGACATCCCCTTCCTGACCGTGGAGATCAAGCGCGCGGTCGCTGCGCGCCACGGTCTGAGCGTGCGCGCCCTGAGCGAGGCCATCCAAGCGGCGTTTGTCGGCCTGGAGGTATCGCGGGTGCTCGAAGGCGAGGCGACCTTCGACTTGATTGTTCGGTATGACCCGGCCGGTACGGCCAATCTGGAGCGGATACGTTCGACCCTGATTACCACGGCCACCGGTGCGCGGCTGCCCCTGCACGCCCTGGCCGACATCCGCAAGGACCGGGGTCCCAACACCATCAGCCGCGAGAACGTGCAACGCAAGATCGTGGTCATGGCCAATGTCGCCGGACGCGA
>JALORV010000109.1 GCA_025458735.1 Burkholderiaceae bacterium
CGCAGGCCCGTTCTCGACAGATCGTCGAAGTCAAGCTGCAGCAGGTCGGCCGGCGTCAGCCTCGTGTCGTCGGCCGCGACATGCGCCTCGCTCCACAGTCGATCGATGCGGGCAACTTCGGCCAGCCAGGGCATGTCGGCGGCCGGCGCGAAGCCGGCGAGAAAGTCCGCAAAGCCGTCGCCGTAGGAGAGCAGCACGGGCGAGGTCGGTGGCTGCGCGCGCGCGTAGACGGCCGCGGCGGCGCGAAACCACTCTTCGCCGACGACGCGCACGACCGCCGGGAAGTTGGCCTGCAGTGCGTCGATGCAGCCCCTGAGAACGGTGTTGCGATAGACGGCAAAGCCCGGCTGTGTGACCAGGCGCGCCAGCGTCGACGCCGCTAGCGGCGGCTGCCGGGACCACAGGGCCGCGTCGAAGGCCTGCTGGTAAAGCGCCAGCGACCTCGTCGGACCGGCCGGTGTGGTGTTCATGCCGCCCGCCGCACACGCTGCACCGCGCCGTCGAGGATCGCCTGCGCGCGGCGACGCTCGGCCTGCAGTTCGTCAAACGAGGGCAGCTGCTCGTCGCGTTCGATCAGCGTCGGCAGCGGCCCGGTGCGCGCGATCAGCCGCTGGTAAAGCATCCATACGGCCGGCGCCACCGGCGCGTCGTGGCTGTCGATCAGCAGACGCTCGCCCAGCACCGGGTCAGCATGATGACCGGCGAGGTGGACTTCGTCGATCAGTTCTTTCGGGAAGGCGTCGATGACCGCCGCGGCGTCGAAGCCGAGGTTGCGTCCAGCGCGATGTGGCGGCGCAGTCGGTCCTGCACCCGGCCGATGTTGTCGACCACCCGCTGCAGCACCTCGCGCGTGCGCGGCACCGGCAGCAGGTCGGGTCGATAGACCCCGCCCCAGACGCTCCAGGCCAGATGCTCCGACACCCTTGCCGGCTCGAAGCGATCCACCAGCGCGGCCAGTCGCTCGAGATGCGCGGGATCGGGTGGCGCGTCGGCTGCCAGCGACAGCGCAACGCCGTGCAGCGACAGCGGATGCCGCGCGCGGATCGCTTCCAGCCACGCCAGCCGAGGGCCGCCGTCGACCATGTAGTTCTCGGGGTGGACCTCGAACCACAGATCGGCATCGGCACAGGCCAGCGCCTCGGCGTAGTGCTGCGGCTTCAGGCCCAGCCCGGCTGCGGCTTCCAGCATGGAGTTCGTCGATGGGACGGCGTTGCGAGGTGCCGCGGCCCGGCGAAGTCGACTTGCCAGACCGTTCCAGGAGAGGACACGAACATCCTCCGGGCCGCGGCAGCCCGTGACCTTTGCTCAGGTCTTGATCGGCTCGAGCGAACCCTTGCCCTTCGGCGTGCTCATGGTCGTGCAGGTGCCCTTGGCGACATACTTCCACGCATTGCCCTGATAATCGACCTTCGAGGTGCCGGCGCAGCTCGTGCCCGGTCCGGCGGCACAGTCGTTCTGCCCGGCTTTGGCCACGCCGTAGCACTTTTCCTTTTCCCCCTTGATCGAGGCGCCCTTGTCCTGGGCCAGCGCAGCGCCCGAAGTGATGGCAGCCAGGGCAAACGCGGTGACGGCAAGCGACTGTTTCATGCGGCTTCTCCTGAAATTGGATGCGGCCGGCGCGAACGCCGCGACGGCCTGAGGGTGAGTTCGTGTCACGGCCCGGGCGCGTTACAGTGTCCGCTGGAGAATTTTCCGGCCGGTGCTGTAACCCGACGATGACGAAGTCCGAACCCCAATGAGGAACGGCCTGCCCGTCGCGGGGTCACCATTGAATCCGGCCGCCGCGGCCCGCGAGGCGCGACTGCACGACCTGATGGTGGCGGCGCAGGGCGGCAACGAGGCGTCGTACGCGGAGTTCCTGCGCGAGACGGCGGCGCTGCTGCGGCCTTTCTTCCGACGTCGACTGGCGCGGTTGCCCGACGACATCGAGGACCTGGTCCAGGAAACGCTGATTGCCGTGCACAACAAGCGCCACACCTACGATCCTTCGCTGCCGGTGACGAGCTGGATGGTTGCGATCGCCCGCTACAAGCTGGTCGATCTGCTGCGTGCACGTGCGGGGCGCGAGGCGCTCAACGAGCCGCTGGAGGACGACCTCGACGAACTCGCCTCCGACGCCGGACCGGCGGCGCACGAGGCGCGGCGCGACCTGCGCGTGCTGCTGGCGCAGCTGCCCGACAAGCAGCGGTTGCCGATCGAGTACGTGAAGATCGAAGGGCTATCGGTCGAAGAAGCGGCACAGCGCACCGGCCTGTCGCCGTCGGCCGTCAAGGTCGGTGTGCATCGCGGGCTCAAGCTGCTGGCCGCGCGCATCCGGGGTGAACGATGAAGACCGACGAGCTGATTGCAGCCCTTGCGCGCGGCAGCGATGCCGTCGACCCGCGGCTGCCGCTGCGCCGCCTTCTGTGGGCCTCGCTGGCAGGAGTGGCGGCGGCGATCCCGATCATGCTGTGGCGGCTCGGCATCAATCCGGATCTCGCGGCCGATGCGCGCATGCCGATGTTCTGGGTCAAGTGGGGCTTCGTCGGCCTGCTGCTGGCCGCCAGCGCGATGCTGGTGGGGCGCGTGGCGCGGCCCGGGCAGCCCTGGCAGCGCGCGGCGCTGGCGGTGTTGGCGCCGCCGCTTGCGCTGTGGGCGCTGGCCGCAGCCGTGCTCGTGGCCGCGCCGGCGTCCGGTCGCGCCGAAGTCATCCTCGGCTCGAGCTGGGACTCCTGCCCGTACAACATCGTGCTGCTGTCGCTACCGTCCTTCGTGCTGCTGTTCGCCGTCGTGCGCACGCTCGCGCCGACCCGGCTGCGGCTGGCCGGCGCTGCGACGGGCCTGCTGGCCGGCACGCTCGGCACCAGTGTCTACCTGCTGCACTGCCCGGAGTACGCGGCACCGTTCCTCGCCACCTGGTATCTGCTGGGCATGACGATCCCGGCCGTCGCCGGCGCGCTGATCGGACCGCGCGTACTGCGCTGGTAACGGTGCGTCGCACGCCACGCCGGCGGCACGTCACGCCGGCGAAGCACCGCACCCGGCCCGCTACTGCGGCGGTGACTCCACTTCGCCGCTGCGCGACAGCAGCACGGCGAGCGGCCGGGTGGCAGCAAACTCGGCGAATACCATCGCCAGGCAGGCCGTCACCGGCACCGCGAGAAAGGCGCCGGGGATGCCCCACAGCGCGCCCCACACCGTAATGCTGACGAGGATCACGAACGGACTCAGGTTCAGCGAGTTGCCCATCAGCCAGGGGTCGAGGAAGAACCCGATCACGAACTGGGCGACCGACAGTGCCGCCAGCAGGGTCAGCACCGTGCCGAGGTCACCGAACTGCATGGTCGCGAAGGCAACCGGAAAGAACACGCTGAGCACGGTGCCCACGTAGGGCACGTAGTTCAGCAGGCCGATCAGCACGGCCCAGAACGCGGCGAACTGCAGGCCGAAGGACGCCATGATGGCCCACGCCACCAGGCCCTGCACCACGCCGACCACGGTCTTGAGCGCGAGGTACGCGCCGATCTTGCCGTTGACGTCGGCGATGATGCGCCGCAGCCGCGCCACGCGCGCTGGATCGGAAGACAGCCCTTCGAGCTTGCGCGCGAAGCTGCGCTTCTCGAGCAGGATGAAGGCGCCGTAGAGGAAGATCACGACCAAGCCGGCCGCGATCGCCGACACCGAAGCAAAGGTGGTGCCGATGGCCCGCTGCAGGCTCACCTGCGCCAGCAGGTCCCGGCGCAGCGTGGCCCAGGTCGGCGCGTCCTCGATGCCGATGCGTTCGGCCAGCGACTGGATCGTTGCCAGCAGCGTCGCCTCGTACTGCGGTGCCAGCGCAACCACGTTGCCGAGGCTCGCCATCAGCATGCGCGCCACGTAGACGAGGATCACTGCGATCAAGCCGATCGACAGCGCATAGCGCAGCTGCGCCGGCAGGCTGGCGCCGAGCAGCGGCAGGCGCTCGAGCAGCCGCGCCAGGCCGTCAATCACGTACACCGCCAGCACGGCGAGCACGATCGGCACGAAAATGCCCTTGCCGACGTACAGCAGCCAGCCCACCGCCAGCGTCAGGATCACCGCGGCGGTCGCGGTTCGCAGCGTGTCGTTCATCGTGCGGCTGCGACGCGAAATTGCCCGGCGGATGCACCGCCGGGCCTGGAGCCTGCGGCGGCAGCGGCCCTCCGCAAGCGCACGGCCGCTGCAACCAGCAGGACTTCGCCGTCAGTCAACTCAGATGGCGAGCCGCGTGACGCGGTTGCCGTTGAGGCTGAGGTTGCCCATCAGGCCGGCGTTGGTCAGCACGAAACCGATGATCTCCTGGCGCGCGGTCTGCGTCGTGATCTGCGCATTGGCACCGACGTTCATCATCGCGACCGAGCCGTCGACACCGGCGGTCCAGCCGCTGCTCGCCTCGAAGCGCTTGAGCGCGTCGTCGGTCATGAACAGCAGGAACACCGCCTGCGACTGTGCGCCGGCCAGCAGTCCGGCGGACGCCTCGGTCATGCGGAAGTAGCCCGACGACTTGCCGCCCTTGCGCAGCACGCCCTGCCCGGTGCCGCCGCCAACGATGAAGCCGGCCTGGGTGAAGCTCGGGAAAATCAGCACGCCGCGCGCCGACGCGATCAGTTCGCGCGAGCCCGGCTGCTGCGCATACAGACGCGACAGCGCGCTGTCGGCGGCGGCGTCGATCGACTGCCGCTGTGCTGCCGGGTCGCCGCTGGCGCCCGAGGTGGTCGTGCAGCCGGCCACCAGGCCCAGCACCGTCAGGCCGGCTCCCGCCGCCAGCACGTTTCTTCTTTGTACGTTCATCTCACTGCTCTCCGCGATGTTGCGATGCCGGGTCGGCGTCGCCAGCCGGCGATGCTACCGGCTTCGCCATCGCGCTGCGGGAAGCCGCCCGGCTGCCGCTCGCCGGCGCGCCACCACGGCGACGGCGGTGCGCCGGCCACGCCCCGCGTTCCGGGGATGCCCGGCCCCTGCGCATCGGGGCGGAACTGCTCTACCCTGCCGGCCGTCGCTGCGGCCTTGCTCCGTCGCCGGCGGCTCGTAGAACAAACGCATGACTGTTCGACAGGGTGCGCACGCGGCTATCGTCGGATTACAAGGACGGGCGCGCGCACCGTGGTTCCGGCGCCAGGCGGGCAAGACCCTGGCGTCGTCGGCGCGGCCGAGGGGAGGCGGATGCGCTTGTTGGTCGACTGGCGGGCTAGGGAGATCGTGACCTCGGCGGTCATGGCCGCCTTCGGCGCCATGTGGCTGTCTGCGGCATGGTCGGCGAGCGACTGGGCGCCGCCCTACAACGTCGCACTCAAGCTCGCCTTCGCCTTCACCTGCTTCTCGGTGGTGGCCAATCCGTTCGTGCTGTTCGAGCGCAG
>JALORV010000110.1 GCA_025458735.1 Burkholderiaceae bacterium
CGAGGCCGAGGAGATCGTCGATCTGCGTGGCCTGAGTCGCCGCAGCCCTTGGTACGCATTCGTCATGCTGCTGCTGATGTTCTCGCTCGCCGGCATTCCGCCGACGGTCGGCTTCTATGCCAAGCTGGTCGTGCTGCAGGCGCTGCTGGGCGACGGGCTGCAGGGCCCCATGCTGTGGCTCGCGATCATCGCGGTGATGTTCTCCCTGGTCGGCGCCTTCTACTACCTGCGCGTCGTCAAGGTCATGTACTTCGACGAGCCCGCAGGCACGCCGGCACCCATCGCGGCCACGCTCGACATGCGCGTGGCGCTGTCGATCAACGGCGTGCTGGTGCTGGTGCTCGGCATCGTGCCGCAATACCTGGCTCGGCATCGTGCCGCAATACCTGCTGAAGCTGTGCACCGACGCGATGATCCGGACGATCGGCGGCTAGCCGGCGCGCCGGCGGATGATCCGCTGGCGGAAGCAACGCTTGCCAGCCGGCTCGCCTACGACGGCGTGTTCCTGCGCCTGCATGTGGACCGCGTGCGCACGGCCGACGGCCACGAAGGCACGCGCGAGTACCTGCGCCACCCCGGCGCGGTGATGATCGTGCCGCTGCTCGACGACGGCCAGGTCGTGCTGGAGCGCCAGTACCGCTATCCGCTGGGTCGCAGCCTGATCGAGTTTCCTGCCGGCAAGATCGATCCCGGCGAGCAGCTGCTGGCGTGCGCGCAGCGCGAACTGCGCGAGGAAACCGGCTACGTGGCGCGCGACTGGACCCATCTTGGCGGCTTCCACAACGCCATCGCCTACAGCGACGAGAAGATCGAGGTCTTCCTGGCCCGCGGGCTCGCCTTCCAGGGCGCACAGGCCGACGATGGCGAGGTGCTCGAGGTCTTCACCGCCCCATGGACTCAGCTGCTCGACTGGATTGCCGACGGCACGGTGACGGATGTGAAGACCATCGTCGGCACGTACTGGCTCGAGCGTGCCCTGCGGGCCGGCGTCCCCGCTGGCGGCGCAGGCCCGGCGGCCTGACCGGCGTCGCTGGATCGGGTAGCCGGGCCGCTCAGCACTGCCGCAGCGCGTGCTCGAGGTCGGCGATCAGGTCTTCCTCATGCTCCAGCCCGATCGAGACGCGGATCAGTCCCTCGGAGATGCCGACCTGCTCGCGCACTTCGACCGGCACGCCGGAGTGCGTGGTCGAGGCCGGGTGGCACAGCAGCGATTCGGTGCCGCCCAGACTCACCGCCGACTTGAACAGCGTCAGCGCGTTGATGAAGCGAAACGCCGTCTCGCGACCGCCATCGAGCACGAACGAGAAGGTCGACCCGGCACCGGTGCACTGGCGGCGATAGACGCGCTGGTAGGCCTCGTCGGCGACCAGCTGCGGGTGCAGCACCTTGACCTTGCGCACCGGGTTGTCGGCCAGCCAGTGCGCCACGCGGCTGCCGGTGGCGGCGGCGCGGCGCATCCGCAGCACCAGCGTTTCCATCGAGCGCGCGATCATCCACGAGGAGTGCGGGTCAAGCTGTGAGCCGAACGCTCCGCGCAGCAGCCGCAGCCTGCGGATGTTGTCCCTGCTGCCGGTCACGCCGCCGGCCACCAGGTCGCTGTGTCCTCCGACATACTTGGTCAGCGAGTAGACGGACAGGTCGATTCCCTCGCGGATCGGATGCTGGAAGATCGGGCCGAGCATCGTGTTGTCGCAGGCGGAGATCGGCCGGTAGCCATGCCTGCGTTCGAAGGCATCGATGGTCGCGACGACCGCCTGCAGGTCGATCAGTGCATTGGTCGGATTGGCCGGCGTTTCGACATAGAACAGCCCGACGCGTCCGCGCGCTGCCGCGGACTCCAGCGCAGTTTCCATCTGCGCCGCCGACAGGCCGTCGTCGAAGGGGTGCCCGCCGATCTGCCACTCCGGCAGGATCTTGCGGATCAGCGTCTCCGTGCCGCCGTAAAGCGGGGTGGAGTGCACGACCTGGTCGCCCGGCCGCAGGAAAGTGAGCAGCACGGTGCCGATCGCGGCCATGCCGCTCGAGGTGACGATCGCATCCTCGGCGCCGTCGAGCAGCGCGAGGCGATCCTCGACGATCTCCAGGTTCGGGTGGTTGAAGCGGCTGTACACGAGCCCGGCGCCGGTATCTTCCGGCGCCGGCTTCCGGCCCGCAACGACGTCGAAGAAGGCAGCCCCGTCTTCGGCCGTGCGGAAGGCAAAGGTCGAGGTGAGGAACACCGGCGGCTTGACCGCGCCCTCCGAGAGGAACGGGTCGTAGCCGTACGACATCATCTGGGTCTCGGGATGCAGCTCGCGGCTCGAAATGGCCCGCTTGTGATAGCTCGAGTACGACATGTGCCCCCCTCGTTGCGCGGCGCGCGGTTGAAGAGGACATCGTCGGCCAAAACCCCCGCCAGAACAAGCGGGGCGGGCCGTGCGGCCGCTAGGTGTTCACGTAATTCGGTCCGCCACCGCCTTCGGGCACGACCCAGACGATGTTCTGCGTCGGATCCTTGATGTCGCAGGTCTTGCAGTGCACGCAGTTCTGGAAGTTGATCTGCAGGCGCTCGCTGCCGTCGTCGCCCTTGATGAACTCGTACACACCGGCCGGGCAGTAGCGCGACTCCGGGCCGGCGTAGCGGGCCAGATTGGTTGCCACCGGCACTGAAGCATCCTTCAGCGTCAGGTGCGCCGGCTGGTTCTCCTCGTGGTTGGTGTTCGACAGGTACACCGAGGACAGCTTGTCGAAGGTGATCCGGTTATCCGGTTTCGGATAGGCGATCGGCGCGCACTCGGCGGCCGGTCGCAGCTTCTCGTGGTCGGCCTGGCGGCGATGCAGCGTCCATGGCGCCTTGCCGCGGAACACCAGCTGGTCGACGCCCCACAGCGCGGCACCGACGGCGAGGCCCTTGTCCAGATAGGGCTTGAAGTTGCGGGCGCGGTACAGCTCGTCGTGCAGCCAGCTCGCCTCGAAAGCTGCCGGAAACGCGGACAGTTCGTCGCGGCCGCGGCCGGCGGCGATGGCGTCGAACGCGGCGTCCGCTGCCAGCATGCCGGACTTGATTGCCGCGTGCGAGCCCTTGATGCGAGGCGCGTTGAGGAAGCCGGCATCGCAGCCGATCAGTGCGCCGCCCGGAAACACCAGCTTGGGCAGGCTCTGCAGACCGCTCGCGTTGATCGCACGGGCGCCGTAGCTGATGCGCTTGGTCAGCGCCGGATCGCCTTCCAGAAAGTGGCGGATTGTCGGGTGCGTCTTGTAGCGCTGGAACTCCTGGAACGGCTCCAGGTAAGGGTTCGTGTAGCCCAGGCCCACCACCAGTCCGATGGCGACCTGATTGCCCTCGAAGTGATAGGCGAAGCCGCCGCCGTAGGTGCTGCCGTCGAGCGGCCAGCCGGCGCTGTGCAGCACCAGTCCCGGCACATGGCGCGCCGGATCGATCTCCCACACTTCCTTGATGCCGATACCCCAGGTCTGCGGATCACGTCCGGCATCGAGACCGTAGCGCGCGATCACCTGTTTGCCGAGATGCCCGCGTGCGCCTTCGGCAAACAGCGTGTAGCGTCCGACGAGTTCGACGCCCGGCTGGAAACTGCCGGTCGGCTCGCCATCCTTGCCGATGCCCATGTTGCCGGTGGCCACACCGCGCACCGCGCCGGTGTCGTCGAGCAGCACTTCGGCGGCGGCAAAACCGGCGAAGATCTCCACGCCCAGCGCCTCGGCCTGCTGGCCGAGCCAGCGCACCACGTTGGCGAGGCTGACGATGTAGTAGCCGTCGTTGAGGAAGCACTTCGGCAGCAGCCAGTTCGGATTGGCGTAGGCCTTGTCTTCCGTGAAGATGTAGAAGCGGTCCTCGCTGACCGCGGTGGTCAACGGCGCGCCGCGCTCCTTCCAGTCCGGCAGCAGCTCGGTCAGTGCGATCGGGTCCATCACGGCGCCCGACAGGATGTGCGCGCCGATTTCCGAGCCCTTTTCCAGCACACAGACGCTCAGCTCGCGGCCCGATTCGGCGGCGCGCTGCTTGAGGCGGATCGCCGCGGCAAGGCCGGCCGGGCCGCCACCGACGATCACGACGTCGTACTCCATCGCTTCGCGCTCGATTCCCGCAGTCGGCTCAGCCATGAGATTCCCGCCCGTATGTGATCCTGCAGATTGTCCGGAGAACGTCTAGAGGCCGCAATCGACTACGATCGAAGCTTCAGGACGGCGGAGCAGGCATGCGGACCAATCTGAAGGAAAAGGTGGCGCTGGTGACCGGCGCCAGCAGCGGGCTCGGCGCGCGCTTTGCCCGGGTACTGGCAGCCAATGGAGCGCTGACGGTGCTGGCCTCGAGGCGGGTGGAGCGGCTGAAGGATCTGCGCGCCGAGATCGAGTCCGCCGGCGGTGCGGCGCACGTGGTGCAGCTCGACGTCACCAGCCTGGATTCGATCCGCGATGCGGTCGAGCACACCGAGCGTGCGGTCGGGCCGATCGACATCCTGGTCAACAACTCCGGGGTATCCACCAACCAGCGGCTGACCGAGTCGACGGCCGAGGACTTCGACTTCGTCTTCGGCACCAACGTCAAGGGCGCCTTCTTCGTGGCGCAGGAAGTGGCACGGCGGATGATCGCCCGCGCCAAGTCGAGCCCGGAGTTCCGCGGCCGCATCGTCAACATCGCCTCGGTCGCCGGCCTGCGGGTGCTGCCGCAGATCGGCCTGTACTGCATGACCAAGGCCGCGGTGCTGCACATGACCCGCGCCCAGGCGCTCGAGTGGGGCCGCTACGGCATCAACGTCAACGCGATCTGCCCGGGCTACATCCGCACCGAGATCAACGAGGACTACTGGGATACCGAAGGTGGCCACAAGCTGGTGCAGATGCTGCCGCGCCGGCGTATCGGTCGCCCCGAAGACCTCGACGGCCTGCTGCTGCTGCTGGTGGCCGAGGAGTCGCAGTTCATCAATGGCGCCATTGTCACGGCCGACGACGGCCTGTCGGTTACGTGA
>JALORV010000111.1 GCA_025458735.1 Burkholderiaceae bacterium
GATGGCGACGTGATGCCAGTCGGCGCTGTCGACGGCAAGCTCCGCGATCCCGGTGTGGCGCAGGATGCCGAGGCAGGCGAGCGCGGCGATGCCCTGGCCGTTGGGTGGAATCTCGTGCAGCTCGTGGCCGGCGAACGACGTGCTGATCGTGCCGACCCAGCCACTTTCCTGCACGAAGGACCAGTAGGCGGCGAGGTCGGCCGCCGTCATGGCGCCGCCGGTCGCGCGTGCGTGTTGCTCGATCGCCTGCGCGATCTCGCCGCGATAGAACGACTCGGCGCCCTGCGCCGCGAGCAGGCGCAACGTTCGCGCGGCGCCGTCCAGCCGGAAGTGCTCGCCCACCGCAGGAGCGCGTCCCTTCGGCATGAAGTGTTCGGCGAAGCCGGGGCCATCCTTCAGCAGTGCTGCCATTTGTCCTGCACGATGGCCGACACGGCAAAGCCGCGCTCGGCCGTCTCGATGGCCGGCGCCAGCACATCGCCGAAAGGCAGACGGCCGAGACGCGCATGCAGCAGGCCCCAGCCGGCCACCGCACCCGGTACCGTCACCGTGTCCCAGCCGCGTACGGGGCGCGTGCGCTTCAGGTCGTCGCCGTACCTGCGCCGGAAGTAGTCGAGGCTCCACGCCGCGGGCGCAGTGCCGCTGGAATTCAGGCCCAGCAATTGGCGCGAAGACGGGTCCCAGGCAATGGCGAAATTGTCGGAGCCGAGGCCGTTGCTGCACGGCTCGGTCATCGTGATGACGGCGGCGGCGGCGATCGCAGCGTCGGCGGCATTGCCGCCGGCCTGCAGCATGCGCAGCCCGGCCTGCGCCGCCAGCGGCTGGCTGGTCGCGACCAGGTTGCGCGCAAACACCGGCGAACGGACGGTGGGGTAGGGGTTGGTCCAGTCGAAGTTCATCGTGTTCTCGAATTGCCGGCCGCGCGGCCGGCTGCGCCTGCGTCGTGTCGCCGGCTCAGTCCGCTTCCTGGAACGCCTTCTCGCGCGTCGACTTGATCTGCGGCAGCGCGACGACGACGATCAGCGCCGCGGCCATCAGCAGCAGCCCCAGCGACAGTGGCCGCGTGAAGAACACCGTCGGATCGCCACGCGACAGCAGCATCGCGCGCCGCAGGTTCTCCTCCATCATCGGCCCCAGGATGAAGCCGAGGATCAGCGGCGCCGGCTCGCAGCGCAGCTTGAAGAACAGATAGCCGAGCAGGCCGAAGGCCGCCGTCATCGACACGTCGAACGCGTTGTTGTTGATCGAGTACACGCCGATGCAGCAGAACACCAGGATGGCCGGATACAGCAGGCGGTACGGCACCTTCAGCAGCTGCACCCAGATGCCGATCAGCGGCAGGTTCAGGATCACCAGCATCAGGTTGCCGATCCACATCGAGGCGATCAGTCCCCAGAAGAGCGACGGGTTGCTGGTCATCACCTGCGGGCCTGGCTGGATGTTGTGGATCGTCATCGCGCCCACCATCAGTGCCATCACCGCATTGGGCGGGATGCCGAGCGTCAGCATCGGGATGAAGGACGTCTGCGCGCCGGCGTTGTTGGCCGACTCCGGCGCCGCGACGCCGCGGCCGGCAGCACGCCGAGGACCGAACCCAGCCCGGTGCCGCGCAGCACGGCCGGCACCGCTTCCTTGAATTCCGCGAAAGTCGGCAGCAGCCGGCCGACCTTGTCGGTGAACACCTGCCGCTCGCCCTTGTGCTCGAGGTTGGCGATGATCTCGGCGAAGCCGAACACGCCCATGGCGACGGCGACGAAGCCGATGCCGTCGGCCAGTTCCGGCACGTCGAAGTTGAAGCGCGCCACGCCCGAGTTGACGTCGGTGCCGACCAGGCCGAGCAGCAGCCCCAGCACGATCATCGCGATCGCCTTGATCAGCGAACCGGAGGCCAGCACGACCGCCCCGATAAGACCCAGCACCATCAGCGAGAAGTACTCGGCCGGCCCAAACTTGAAGGCGAGTTCGACCATCGGGCCGGCCAGCGAGGCCAGGATCAGGGTGCCGACGGTGCCGGCGAAGAACGAACCGAGCGCGGCGGTCGCCAGCGCCGCGCCGGCACGGCCGCGCCGCGCCATCTGGTAGCCGTCGATGCAGGTGACCACCGAGGAACTCTCGCCGGGGAGGTTGACGAGGATGGCGGTGGTCGAGCCGCCGTACTGCGCGCCGTAGTAGATGCCGGCCAGCATGATCAGCGCCGACGTGGGCTCCAGTGCGTAGGTGGTCGGCAGCAGCATCGCCAGCGTGGCGATCGGGCCGATGCCGGGCAGCACGCCGATCAGCGTGCCGATCAGCACGCCGGCGAAGGCGTAGGCAAGGTTGGCAAGCGACAGCGCCGTGGAAAAGCCGAGCGCGAGGTTGTTGATCAGATCCATGGGAGCTCCGCTCTGCCCTCGGCCTCAGTCGCGCAGGAAGGCCGGCAGCACCGGCACCGTCATGCCGAGCCCGTAGATGAACACCGCCAGCACGAGGATGCCGAGGCCGACCGTCAGCAGCAGCACATCGCGCAGCCGGAACTCGTCGCTTCCGAGGCTGGAGATCACCACCAGTGCCGCGAGCGCCACCAGCAGCCCGGCCGGCCGCAGCAGCAGTCCGAAGGCGACCACGGCGCCCAGCACGAACAGCAGCGGCTTGAAGTGAAAGCGCGCGACCTTGCCGTCCTGCGTGTCGGCGAGGATCCCCCGGAGCGCGATGCCGATGCCGAGCAGCAGCAGCAGCCCGCCCAGCATGGTCGGGAAGAATGCCGGCCCCATGCGCGCCGCCGTGCCCATGTCGTACTGGCGGGCAAACACGATGAAGAACAGTCCGAACACGGCGAACATCACGCCGGACCAGAACTCCTTGGCATCACCGATCTTCATCTTGAATCCTGCGGAATGTGCGAGGTGCGCGCCGGCGCCCGCCGCTCAGTCGACACGCGCCCCCGAGAACTTCACCACCGACTGGTACTTGGCGAGTTCGCTGCGCACCAGCGCGGCAAACTGCTCCGAGGACATCGGCGCCGGCACCGCGCCCATGCGGCCCAGGCGGTCGCGCATCTCCGGCGATCGGAGCGCATCGGTGAGCGCCTGGTTCAGCCGTGCCACCACCGGCGCCGGCGTTCCGGCCGGCGCAAAGACACCGAACCAGGTCGACACATCGAAGCCGGGCAGGCCGCTCTCGGCCATGGTCGGCACCTCGGGCAGTGCGGCCGCGCGCTGCGGCGTGGTGACCGCGAGGGCCTTCAGCTTGCCGGCCTTGATCTGCGCGGTGGCCGAGGCCAGGTTGTCGAACATGAAGTCGGTCTGGCCCGCGAGCAGGCCGAGCTGCGCGGGACTCGCTCCCGCGTACGGTATGTGCACCGCCGACACCCGTGCCTGCGACTTCAGCAGTTCGCCGGCCATGTGGCCGGCGCTGCCGTTGCCACCCGAGGCGTAATTGAGCTGGCCGGGATGGCGCCGCAGGTAATCGATCAGATCACGCGCGGAGCCGACGCCGAGCTGCGCCGCGCGTTCCGGCGTCATCACCAGCACGTTGGGCACGTGGGCAATCAGCGTGATCGGCACGAAGTCCTTGACCGGGTCGTACGGCAGCTTGCGGAACAGCCAGGGATTGACGGCGTGCGTCGCAACGGCGCCG
The DNA here is from genome assembly GCA_025458735.1 of Burkholderiaceae bacterium. The sequence goes on from JALORV010000111.1 coordinate 3,616, forward strand.
ACCACCAGCGTGTAGCCGTCGGGTGCGGACTTGGCGACCTGGTCGACGCCGAGGTTGCCGCCGGCACCGGGCCGGTTGTCGACCACGACGGTGCCAAGCGAGGACTTGACCTGCTCGGCCAGCGCGCGGGCGGCGGTGTCGAGCGGACCGCCGGGCGGATAGGGCACGACCAGCCGGATCGGGCGGCTCGGATAGCCGTCGGATTGCGCGCTGGCGGGCAAAGCCAGTGCAAACGCGGCGATGGCAGCCAGCGCCGGCAGCAGACGTGACACGAGGAGTCTCCTTGCAACAGCTTTTCTTGTGGACGCATTAGAACGGAAAAACGGCAGGCCGTGTCACCCGCGGCCGGCGACCCCTGGTGTGGCTCGGCAGCGGACTGCAGGGCCTCCTCAGGCACTCGGCCGCGGGCGGAAGCCGCCGCCGAGCGCGTCGTCTTCTTCCGCGGCCGTCGCCGCACGGTGCTCCACCGTGGTCACTGCGGCCGCCGCGGGGCCGCGGCGCGCCCATGCATGCAGCAGATCGACATGCTCCGGTGGGCCGACCACCACCGCCTCGACGCTGCCATCGCCGCAGTTGCGCACCCAGCCTTCGAGCCCCAGCAGCGTGGCCTGCTCGATCATTGCATGGCGGTACCCGACGCCCTGCACGCGTCCCCGGATGCGCAGGTGCAACGCGGCGATCACAGTGCACCCGCGCGGCGCAGCCGCGCAATGTCCGCGTCCGTCATGCCGAGCCGTTCCAGCAGCACCTCCTCGGTGTGTTCGCCGAGCAGGGGCGGGGCGCGCCGAACCTGCGCGGGCGTGGCCGACAGCTGAATCGGGTTGGCCACCAGCGGCACGCTGCCCGCCAGCGGATGCGGCAGATCGACCCGCAGCCCGCGTGCGGCGACCTGCGGATCGGCCAGTGCCTGCGCGATGTCGTTGATCGGGCCGCACGGCACCCCGGCGGCATCGAGCGCCTCGAGCCAGAACGCCAGCGGCCGTGCGCGCACGAGGCTCGAAAGCACCGGCACCAGCGCGTCGCGATGCCGCACCCGGTCGGCGTTGCGTGCGTAGCGCGCATCGGCGGCCAGTTCGGGCACGCCGGCCACCTCGCAGAACCTGACGAACTGCGCGTCGTTGCCGACGGCGATCACGAGCTGGCCGTCTGCTGCGGCGAACACCTGGTACGGCACGATGTTCGGATGGGCGTTGCCCGCGCGACCCGGCGCGCGGCCGGTGGTCAGGTAGTTCATGTTCATGTTGGCGAGCATGGCCACCATCACGTCGTACAGCGCGAGATCAACGTACTGTCCGCTTCCGCTGCGTTCGCGATGCGCGACCGCCGCCAGGATGGCCGTGCATGCGTACATGCCGGTCATCAGGTCGCTGACGGCCACGCCGGCCTTCTGCGGGCCGCCGCCGGGCTGGTCGTCGCGCTCGCCGGTGATCGACATGAAGCCGCCGCAGGCCTGGATGATGAAGTCGTAGCCCGGCAGCTCGCGATGCGGGCCGGTCTGGCCGAAGCCGGTGATCGAGCAGTAGATCAGCCGCGGATCGGACCGCGACAGCGTGGCGTAGTCGAGTCCGTAGCGCGCGAGCTGTCCGAACTTGTAGTTCTCGACGACGATGTCGGACTGCGCGGCGAGGCGGCGCACGATCGCCTGGCCCTCCGGATGCGCGATGTCGACCGTGATCGAGCGCTTGTTGCGGTTGGCGGCGAGGTAGTAGGCGGCTTCCGAAGTCTCCTCGCCGGCGCCGTCGCGCAGGTAGGGCGGACCCCAGGCGCGCGTGTCGTCCCCGACACCGGGGCGCTCGACCTTGATGACGTCGGCTCCCAGGTCGGCCAGCAGCTGCGTGCACCAGGGGCCCGCCAGCACGCGGGTCAGGTCGAGCACGCGCAGATGCGACAGTGCGCCGGGCGGAAGACTCATGGCGCGCGAGGTTAGCAGCGAGCTGCGCCGGCGGCGAGGTACGCCGCGGTGCCTCGTAGACTCGCCCCATGGCAGGCAACTGGCCCCCAGGCTGGCAGCGGTTCGGCATGAACCTGTGGCCGCCCTTTCTGTGCGCCGGCATCCGGGTCGAGTACATCGCGCCCGACTGGCGCGCCGCGACAGTGGCGCTGCGGCCGCGCTGGTTCAGCCGCGGCGCTGCCGGCACGCACTCCGGCGGCGCGCTGGTCGCGATGACGGATCCGTTTTTCGCGCTGATGCTGCGGCACAATCTGCCGCCCGGCTACGCCGTATGGGACCAGGCGGCATCGATCGACTTCCTGGCGCCGGGTCGCGGCCGGGTGTGGGCTCGATTCGAACTGACTGAGCGCGACCTTCAGCACATCCTTGCAATGACGGCCGACGGCGACAAGCACCTGCACCTGTTCAAGGTCGACGTGCTCGACGGCGAAGCGCTGGTGGTGGCGCGCGTCGAGAAGCTGGTCTATGTTCGCCGCCGC
>JALORV010000112.1 GCA_025458735.1 Burkholderiaceae bacterium
GATCCAGAACTCGAACAGGTCGCCGAGGATGACGAGTTCCGCGTGCGCCGCCGCGTCTTCGTGCATGAAGCGCAGGAACCGCTGCAGCGTGCGGGGCCGTTCGGGAGCCAGGTGCAGGTCGGAGATGAAGACCGGATCGGCCAGCGCGGCGACCGTCGCCTCCACCGCCAGCACCGGTGGAACGGCACCGTCCCCGGCGGGCGGCGCCGCTACCGAGGACATGCGCCGGCCCGGCTCGCCGCGCGCGGCATCACTGGATGATCTCGGCGCGCTCGATCAGCACGTCGACTTCCGGCACGTCGGCATGGCCGCCGCGCCGGCCGGTACGCACGGCCTTGATCTTGTCCACCGTCGCGAAGCCCTCGATCACCTTGCCGAACACGCAGTAGCCCCAGCCCTGCGGCGTCGGCTCCGTGTGGTTGAGGAAGTCGTTGTCGGCCACGTTGATGAAGAACTGCGCCGTGGCCGAGTGCGGATCGCCGGTGCGGGCCATGGCCAGCGTGTACTTGGCGTTGCGCACGCCGTTGCGCGCCTCGTTGGGGATCGGGTCCTCGGTGGTCTTCTGCCGCATGCCGGCCTCGAAGCCGCCGCCCTGGATCATGAAGCCGTTGATCACGCGGTGGAACAGCGTGCCGTCGTAAAAGCCGTTGCGGACGTAGGCCTCGAAGTTCTCGGCGGTCTTCGGCGCGCGCTGATGGTCGAGCTCGATGGTGATCGGGCCGAGGTTGGTGTAAAGGCGGATCATGACGCGGGTCCTCTTGCGGTGCTTGCCATGGACTTACTTGACGATGGTGGCCGACTTGATGACGACCGGCGTGGTGGGCACGCTCTGGTGCGGGCCACTGGCTGCGACCGGCACGGCGCGGATCTTGTCGACCACGTCCATGCCCTCGACCACCCGGCCGAAGACCGCGTATCCATGGCCGTCGGGGCGTGGATGGTCGAGGTTCGGGTTGTCGACGACGTTGATGAAGAACTGCGCGGTGGCCGAGTTCGGGTCGCCGCGCCGGGCCATCGCAACCGCCCCGCGCACGTTCTTCAGGCCGTTCTGGCTCTCGAGGACGATCGGTGCGCGCGTCGGCTTCTCGGTGAGGTCGGCGGTGTAGCCGCCGGCCTGGACCATGAACGAGCTCATCACGCGATGGAACACGGTGCCGTTGTAGTGGCCGGCCTTCACGTACTCGAGGAAATTGGCCACGGTCTTCGGCGCCTCCTTGGGGGCCAGCTCGATGACGATGTTGCCGAGCGTCGTGTCGAGGACGACGCGCTGCGCCCAGGCCGCGCCGGGCAGCGCGAGCAGCAGGGAAAGGACGAAGGCGATGCGTTTCATGCGGATTCCTTGCAGAGACGGTTCAGCGGATGTTGCGGGACTTGGTGATGAGTTCGCGCGACAGCGTCAGCTTGGCGCCCGCGGCGCGACTGGCCGGGTCGAGCTTCGCGGCGCGCTGGTAGGCGTCGGCGGCCATCTGCAGGTAGACGTCGCCGAGGTTCTCGTAGGCTGTGGCGTAGTTCGGTGCCGCGGCGAGCGCCCGCTCGAGCGCCGCGCGCGCGTTCTCGAGCCGGCCTTCGCCCGCGTACAGCACAGCCAGGTTGTTGTATGGCTCCGGCAGTTCCGGGAAGTCCTCGGACAGGCGCTGGAACACTGCGCGGGCCTCGTCGGTCCGCTTCAGTTCGGTCAGGATGACTCCGCGCACGAAGCGCAGCTGCGCGTCCCGCGGATTGAGGGCCAGCTGCGCATCGGCGCGCGCCAGCGCCGCGCTCGTCTTGCCGGCCGCCAGCAGTGCCCGTACCTGCTGCAGCTCGGTGAGCAGTTGCTGGTCGGCGCCGAGCGTGCCGATGGTCTGAGGTGGCAGCGCGGTCGAGATCTGCGCGCTGGCGGGCCAGGCGAAGACGCTGGCTACGAGCAGCATGCCCAGCTTGTCGAATCCTGCCTGAAAAAGGGGCATCGAGATGCGGTGCGCGTGCCGTTGCACTGCGGCCGCCGTTGATATACTGCCCCGCATTCTACCTACCACGCTTCCGACGAAATGACGAGTCTGCGCTGTTGACGCGTACGCGCCAGCCAGCTGCGGCGCCGCCGCCCGGCGCCAGGCAGTCGCGCCTCATTTCGGTCCGGTTCTGGCCGGACATTCCCGGGAGCTTCGCATGACGATCGAGATCCACAACACGCTGACGCGTCGCAAGGAGCCGCTGCAGCCGCTCGTGGCGGGCCGCCTCGGAGTCTATGTCTGCGGAGTCACCGTCTACGACTTCTGCCACATGGGCAATGCGCGCACGCTGGTGGCGTTCGACGCGATCGTGCGATGGTTGCGCGAGCGCGGCAACGCGGTCACCTACGTGCGCAACATCACCGACGTCGACGACAAGATCATCAGGCGTGCGGCCGAGCGGGGCATCACGCCGACCGCGCTGGCCGTCGAGTTCACGCGGTACATGCAGGAGGATCTCGCCGCGCTCGGCTGCGCAACGCCGGATGCCGAGCCGCGCGCGACCGACTACATCCCGCAGATGCTGGGCATCATCGAGCTGCTGGAGGACAGGGGCCTCGCCTACCTGGCCGACGATGGCGACGTCGACTACGCCGTGCGTCGCTTCCCGCGCTATGGTCGCCTGTCGGGCAAGTCGCTCGATGACCTGCGTGCCGGCGAGCGCGTGGCCGTCGGCGAAGGCAAGCGCGATCCGCTCGACTTCGTGCTGTGGAAGCGCGCCAAGCCGGGCGAGCCGCAGTGGGACTCGAAGTGGGGCTCGGGGCGCCCGGGCTGGCACATCGAGTGCTCGGCGATGGCGAGCGAGTTGCTTGGCCGTCAGTTCGACATCCATGGCGGTGGGCCGGACCTGGTCTTCCCGCACCACGAGAACGAAATCGCCCAGAGCGAAGGCGCCTTCGAACAGCCGTTCGCGAATATCTGGATGCACTGCGGCGCGCTGCGCGTGGGCGACGACAAGATGTCGAAGTCCCTCGGGAACTTCTGGACCATCCGCGACGCGTTGGCCAAGTACGACGGCGAGGTGCTGCGCTTCTTCCTGTTGCGCTCGCACTATCGCAGCCAGGTCGCCTTCAGCGAAGAGCAGGTCGGCGAGGCCCGGACCGGCCTGACGCGCCTGTACACCGCACTGCGTGATACGCCCGCCGACGGCTCGCCACTCGACTGGAGCGAGCCGCATGCGGCGCGCTTCGCGAGCGCGATGGACGACGACTTCAACACGCCGATGGCGGTGGCCACGTTGTTCGAACTGGCCAGCGAGGTCAACCGGACGAAGGCGGCGGCACTCGCGAGACAGCTGAAGCTGCTCGGTGACGTGCTCGGTCTGCTTCAGCGGCCACCTGGGGAGTTCCTGCAGGGCCGGGTGATCGCCAGCGTTTCTGCGCCCATTGGCGAGATCACGCTGACAGCCTCGGGCATTGCGGCGTCGTCGGAGGCGCGTATCGAAACGTTGATTGCCGAGCGCACCGCCGCCAAGAAGGCGAAGAACTTTGCCGAGGCCGACCGCATCCGGGCGCAGCTGGCGGAAGAAGGCATCGTGCTGGAAGACAGCGCTACGGGCACGACGTGGCGTCGGGGCGGGTGAGGGCGGCGGGTCGTCCCGAGTACTGGGCACGGGCGCGGCGAGCGCTGTCGCGCCGGGACCCGACGATGGCCCGCATCATCGGCGCGCATCCGCGTGTCGCCCTGGCGTCGCGCGGCGATGCTTTCGCGACGCTGGCCCGCTCGATCGTCGGCCAGCAGATCTCCGTCAAGGCGGCCGATGCCGTCTGGGGCCGGTTTGCCGCCTGCTGCGGCGACGTCACGCCGCGGGCAGTGCTGCGGCGGCGTGCGCCGACCTTGCGGGCCTGTGGCCTGTCGGACCGCAAGGTGGAGTACATCCGCGACCTGTCGCGCCACTTCGTAAGCGGCCGGCTCGACCCGCAGCGGCTGGCCCGGCAGGACGACGAACAGATCATTGCCGAGCTCGTCGAGATCCGCGGCATCGGCCGCTGGACCGCGGAGATGTTCTTGATCTTCAACCTGCTCCGGCCTAATGTCCTGCCGCTGGACGACCTCGGCCTGCTGAAGGCCGTGAGCCTCAACTATTGCGACGGGGCACCGATGACCGGCAAGGCGGCGCGCGCGCAGGTCACCGCGCTGGCAGCGGCCTGGGAGCCCTGGCGCAGCGTGGCAACGTGGTACCTGTGGCGCAGCCTGGACCCGGTTCCGGTGGAGTACTGATGGCCAAGACGACCTTCCTCGAGTTCGAGCAGCCGATCGCCGAGCTGGAAACCAAGATCGACGAACTGCGCTTCGTGCAGGACGACTCCGCGGTCGACATTTCAGAGGAGATCGAGCGGCTTCAGAAGAAGAGCCAGGGTCTGCTCAAGGAGATCTACGCCAAGCTGTCGCCATGGCAGGTGTCGCAGATCGCGCGCCACCCGCAGCGGCCCTACACACTCGACTACGTCGAGGACATCTTCACCGATTTCCACGAGCTGCACGGCGACCGCGCCTTTTCCGACGACCTGTCGATCATCGGCGGGATGGCGCGTTTCAACGGCCAGCCCGTGATGGTGCTCGGCCACCAGAAAGGCCGCGACACCAAGGAGCGGGCGCAACGCAACTTCGGCATGAGCAAGCCCGAGGGCTATCGGAAGGCGTTGCGCCTGATGAAGCTGGCCGAGAAGTTCTC
>JALORV010000113.1 GCA_025458735.1 Burkholderiaceae bacterium
GCCGTTCGAACTCCTCTGTCCCCTTCTTCAACCAGGCGGGAGCACGGGGTGCGTCGGGCGACCACATCTCTTCGACTTGATGGCCGGAGTTGTCTCTGCTGCGGATCAGGTGGTCAAAGGGAAACGGTCCGTCGCAGGAAACAATCTGCAGGACAAGGTGCCGAACGGGGCCGTTTGGGTTGGACCGAAGGGCCAGTGCGTGGCATTTCAACGTGCTGGCGCCCCGAAACGGTAGGCAAGTATCGGGGAAGCGGGACTCGCCCACACCTGGCATCTGCAGGGTGCGATAGATCATTCTTGCCCCTTCGGCCGCCTGGTCGTCCATCAGGATCCTGGCGATGGTTGGAGCGTCGGCATTCGGAACCTTCATGCGCAGTCGCACCCCCGCGATGCGCTTTTCCCGGTCAAAGAAAGATTTCGGATTGAGCAGCCACTGAGCGTTGTCGGCGAAGAAACCGCCTGCAAACAGTGCTCGCGCCATCACTGAGCTGGTTGCGTAATAAAAGCGGATGACTTCTGCCGCCGGAATCAGCACTGCGTAAGGATCGGCTCCCTTCGCAAGTGCGATGCATGACGATCTGGCATGGATGTGCGACCCCAGTTGAAACTGGGCGCGCGGGATCACAAATTGGTCGCCTTCCTTTGCGCCGGTGAGAATCGAACCCGCCGACGTCGTGTCGATTTTCAGATTGACGAGGGGCAGGCGAGTCGAACAGCGCGACTTCATCTGGCCGGCCTGCCATCGCGATCCGATGAGCAGAAACGGCAGCTGCCCGACGCCAATGCGGCAATCGTGCGAAGGCGGCTGTAGGTGAGGTGCGGATCCGGCGACTACAGGGCGGAAGTGAACGAGTATCCGAGGTTCGCTTGGGACCTCTGGGTTCCTGACTACTGGTCCGAACCAGCGCAGCTCCCAGACGCCAGCGCCGAGGCCTTCAATCTCCTTGACGGGAGGGACGCGGAGAGTGGGCACAGGCTACCGAAGGTCCAATCCAGTCGCCAATAGCGGTGCTTAGTCGCCTTTAGCGGTGGATGTGTCAACCAGTCCGGAGGCGTGCGCCTGCTGGTCCGCGTGATAGCTCGAGCGCACCATCGCTCCGCAGGCGGCATGCGAAAAGCCCATTTTCCGGGCTTCGGCATCGAACATCGTGAACACGTCCGGGTGCACGTAGCGCCGCACCGGCAGATGGTGCGTGGTGGGCGCGAGGTACTGGCCGATGGTCAGCATGTCCACATCGTGCGCGCGCAGGTCGCGCATCACCTGCAGGATCTCGTCGTCGGTCTCGCCGAGGCCGACCATCAGGCCGCTCTTGGTCGGCACCCCGGGCACGCGCCGCTTGAACTCCTGCAGCAGCTTGAGCGAGTGCAGGTAGTCCGAACCCGGGCGCGACTCGCGGTACAGGCGCGGCACGGTCTCGAGGTTGTGGTTCATCACATCGGGCGGGGCGGCCTCGAGGATGCCGAGCGCGCGCTCCAGCCGGCCGCGGAAGTCGGGCACCAGCACCTCGATCTTCGTCGCGGGTGAGAGTTCGCGCGTGGCGCGGATGCAGTCGACGAAGTGCTGCGCGCCACCGTCCTTCAGGTCGTCGCGGTCGACCGAGGTGATGACGACGTAATTGAGCTTCAGCGCCGCGATCGTCTTCGCGAGGTTGAGCGGCTCGTCGGCGTCGAGCGGGTCGGGGCGGCCGTGGCCGACGTCGCAGAACGGACAGCGCCGCGTGCACTTGTCGCCCATGATCATGAAGGTCGCGGTGCCCTTGCCGAAGCACTCGCCGATGTTCGGGCAGGTCGCTTCCTCGCACACCGTGTGCAGACGGTGTTCGCGCAAAATGGCCTTGATCTCGTAGAAGCGCGTGGCCGGCGAGCCGGCCTTGACGCGGATCCACTCGGGCTTCTTCAATGCCTCGGCCGCCGGCACCGGCTTGATGTCGAACTTCTTGAACACCTTGCCGGTCTTGCCCTCACCCTTGAGCTTGGGGCCGGACGCGCGCGGCACGGGAGGCGCTTCAGTGGACATGGCGGGGGCGACAGCCGCGATCTGCGGCAGCGGCGGATGACAGACCGGCAAGTGTAGCCAAGCGCCGCGCCTTCAAGCGGCCAGGTGACTCGTCAGGCGCTCGGCCAGACGGGCGGCCACGGCGTCCGGCTCGGCGCGGACACCGAGCACAGCAAGATCGACCGTCGGCAAGCCCGCGTACCCGCAGGGGTTGATCAATGCGAACGGCGCGAGATCCATCGCGACGTTCAGTGCCACGCCGTGATAGCTGCAGCCGCGCGTGACCTTTATGCCGAGCGCCGCGATCTTGGCCAGCCCGGCGAACTCGCCACTCGCCGCGCTGCCTGGCCACGGCACATAGATGCCGGGCGCGCCGCGCACGCGGCGGCCGTCGACGTCGCAGGCGGCCAGCGTCTGCAGCACCGACTGCTCGATGCGGAACACCAGTTCCTTCACGAAGATGCCGCGGCGACGCAGGTCGACCAGCGGATAGGCCACCACCTGGCCGGGGCCGTGATAGGTGATCTGACCGCCGCGGTCGGTGGCGACTACCGGGATGTCGGTGGCGGCCAGCAGGTGCTCGCGCCGGCCCGCCTGCCCGAGCGTGAACACCGGCGGATGCTCGACCAGCCACAGCTCGTCCGGCGTGCCGGCATCGCGCCGGGCGGTGAACTCGCGCATCGCCTGCCAGGTCGGCAGGTAGTCCGACCGACCCAGCGTGCGCACGATCATCGCGCTCTCACTCGTGCCGCGACCGCGTGCTCAGAGCACGATCTTGACCATCGGGTGGCTGGTCAGCGCGCGATACAGCGCATCGAGCTGCTCGCGCGAGACCGCGCGCACCGTGGCGGTGACGGACAGGTAGTTGCTGTCGCGCGAAGTCCGCATCTCGAGCGTGGCCGGGTCGAAGTCGGGCGCGTGCTGCTGCACGATCGCGACCATCGCCTGCGCGAAGCCGTCGTCGCGCCGGCCCATGATCTTGATCGGAAAGTCGGTCGGGAACTCCAGCCCGCGGGCAGCCGTCCGTGGGGCGTCTTCGTCGTCGTGATCGCTCATCGTCGGAAGGTCCTGCGGCAGCGCTCAGGCGGCACGCGCGCCCGGGTGACGCTGCGCACGGCGCTCGCGCCAGCGCAGTGCCTCGATGCGTTTGGCGGCGCCGAACCACGCGCGCATCTGCTGGAACAGCGGCCCCGGCCGGCCGTCGCCGACCGGCTGCCCGTCGAGCAGCGTGATCGGCAGTACTTCGCGTCCGGACGAGCTCAGCCACAGCTCGTCGGCACTGCGCAGCTCAGCCTCGGACACCGGCCGCAGCTCCAGTGGCAGGCCGTGCTCCTGCGCGAGGTCGAAACTGGCGTCGCAGGTGATGCCGGGCAGGATCTGGCGTGACGGGCGTGGCGCCAGCAGGCGGCCATCACGCACCACCATCACGTTGGCGCTCGATGCCTCGGTCAGGAAACCGTCGCGCAGCATCACCGTCTCGAAGGCGCCGTGCTCGACCGCGTGCTGCTTCATCAGCACGTTGCCCAGCAGCGAGATGCTCTTGATGTCGCAATGCAGCCAGCGCTCGTCGGCGTGCGTCACCACGGCCACGCCGCGCTCGATCTGCTCGGCCGCGATCGGCGCCCACGGGCCGCTGCAGATGAACACGGTCGGCGCCACCCCCGCCGGAAACGCGTGTTCGCGCCGCGCCACGCCGCGCGTCACCTGGAAGTACACCGACTGGCGCGGCCATGGGTGCCGCTCCACGATCTCGTCGATCAGGTCGAGCCAGCGTTCGGTCGCATAAGGGTTGGCGAGCCCGATGCCGTCGCAGCTGCGTTGCAGCCGTTCGCAGTGCTCGCGCGCCCGAAACGGCGCGCGGATGCCGTCGACGGTATCGACCGGCACCAGTTCGTAGACGCCGTCGCCGAAGATGAAGCCGCGATCGAGCACCGGCACCGTGGCCTGCGCCAGCGGCCGCCACTCGCCGTTCAGATAGCACGTGGCCTCGCTCCACTCCATCACTCGCGCCTCCGCCACCATAATCTGACGGCATCGTACGCGCGCCCGAGCAGGCCTGCAGGGGCCACCGGCTCGAGCGCAACGATCGGGGCATCCGTCAGCGTCCGGCCGTCGGCCGTCACCTTCAGGCGGCCGACGGTCTCGCCGCGCGCCAGCGGCGCCAGCATCGGATCGGGCCGCTCGATCGCCGTGCGCAGGCCGCCGGCGCCCAGCCGCTGCAGCTGCTCCACCGGCAGGGTGACGTAGACGTCGCGCTCCGGACCGAGCGGGACCATCGAGCGATCGCCCTTCCACACTTCGGCACGGGTCAGCGTTGCGCCGCCACGCAGCAGCAGCACGGTCTCGTGCTCGGCGAAACCGTAGTTGAGCAGCCGCAGGGCCTCCTGCGCGCGCAATGCGTCGCTGGGGGCACCGAGCACGACGGCGATGAGTCGCCGCTGGAAGGCCCGGTCGCCGCTGCCGCGCGGCCGCGACGCGCTGGCCACCAGCGACCAGCCGGCTGCCGAGTGGTGGCCGGTCTTCATGCCGTCGACGCCGGGATCGCTCCACAGCAGCCGGTTGCGGTTGGCCTGCGTGACGCCGTTGTAGCTGACCTCGCGCTCCGCGAACAGCGCGCGGTGCTGCGGGAAGTCCGTGCCCAGGCGCAGCCCGCTGGTGTGTTCCGCCAGTGCGACCGCCGCATCGTTGGCCGACGCCACCAGCATGCCCTGCAGCAGCTCGCGCACCGTCACGGGCCGGCCGGGCTCGATGTACATGCGCGCGCCGTCGCGGCCCGGCGCGGCGAACGCAGCCGGCGAGACTTTCACGGTGTCGGAGAGCGTGATGCGGCCTTCGGCCAGCCCGATGAACACGACGTAGGCCGTCATCAGCTTGGTGAGCGAGGCCGGTTCCAGCCGCTGGGCCGGTTCGTGCGCTGCCAGTGTCGCGCCGCTGGCAGCGTCGACCAGCAGCCAGGCGCGCGCCGATAACGCCGGCGGTGGCGCGGCCGCGGCGGCACCGGACAGCAGCAAGGCACAGGCGCCGGCGAGAAATCGAAGCAGCGGATTCAATGCAGGCAGGGACGCAGCATCAATGCAGGCAGGGACGCAGCAGGGGCAGGCGTCGGCAGAAGGTCGACCGTACGATAGCGCGGCGGCGCCGAAGTTCCGGCGCCCGGATCGGGACGCCGTACGCGCCGAATGGCTGCGCGGCGGCTCAGCGCCGGCGCAGCGCGCGCAGATAGTCGGCGGCGGCGGGCGCGCCGAGGGCGGCGGTCACGAAGCGCTCGGCTTCGCGCACGCGCTCGCGGAAGTCCTCGATCGTGCGGCAGTTCTCGATGCGGATCGCCAGGCCTTCCGCTTCCGGTCCGAGCCGG